>JBQCFV010000567.1:0-9678 GCA_051958695.1 Chitinophaga sp.
GTTCTATGGAAGCTTTTGCCTGCTGCCCCGGTTTCAATACCATCTTTTTCCCGTTGCTGGCGATGCGCACCGCGCCTTCCAGTAAAGTTGTGCTGATCAGCTCATCTTCCGTATAAGCCTTGATATTAAAATGCGTGCCGAGCACTTCCACCGAATTTGTTTCGTTCACCGTTACCCTGAACGGCATTTGCACATGCGGCGCCACTTCGAAATATGCCTCACCCGTCATGGCCACCACCCTTTCCTTACCGGAAAAAGCGACGGGATAGCTGATGGAGCTGGCCGCGTTGAGCCAAACCTTCGTACCGTCCGGCAAAGTGACCTGGTAAACGCGGCCCCTGGGCGTATGCAGCGTATTGTAGCTGAGCGCCTCCTCTTCCCCGCCGGGCATATAGACGATCTGCCCGCCCTTTTTCACCACCCGGCTGCCCTGTTGCGTCGTCAATTGGCCGTCCGCGGCGCTGTCCAGCAGAATGGTGCTGCCATCCGCCAACGTAAGGATCGCACCGTTCTTACCCGGCGCTACATCCATCGCATTTGCCGCCACCACTGCAGGCTGCGCATTTTTTCGCTGCGAAGCCAGGAAAAAGGCGCCGATGCCAGAGATCAGTATCACCGCGGCCGCCACCCAGCCCCACCTGCGCAGCCAATGCGCGCCGTGAACGGCCCGGAGCGGAATTTCTTCGCGGGATATTTGCTCCCGGACGCCTTCCTGCACACGTTTTACCACATCGGGATACGCAGCGGGCTCCGCCGCAAACTGCGCCAGCTGATCGCTTAACAGGTCATCCAGCAAGGCCGAATTTTCCGGCTTCCGGAGCAGGTCCTGCAAGGTTTTCCATTCCTGTCCGGTAATGGTGCCTTGCGCAAGACGGTCGATATAATATTCCAGATTGTTTTGTGGCATGACTACTTATATAAACTGCTTTTTTAAAAGAGAGGGTAGGTCGGGGTGAAAAATTTTTTTTATGCCGGCCAGACGCCGGGAAGGGAGAGCCAGAGCAATCCTATCACGATCAGGTCCAGCTCTTTCCGGAGGTGGTGGCGGAGAAAGACCATCGCTTCGGTAATATGCTGCTTCACCGCGTTCCGGGAAATGCCGAGGCGACCGCCGATCTCGTCATAGGTCAGGTTTTCGAGACGGCTGAGCTTGAACACCTCCTTCCTGCGGGCCGGCAGCCGGTCGATGCCCTGGTAAATAGCCTGCTGCAGCTCTTTTAGCTGAACGGCCGTGGCGGGGCCGGCGAGCTGCGTCTGGAGCGTATCCGGGGGCGGCTCCGTAGTGGCAAATACTTTTTCTTTGATGATGGTGTGCACTTTATTCCGGGTGATGACGTACACGTAGCCGGGGAAGTTTTCCATGCCGGGGAGCTTTTCCCGGTTGCGCCAGATGCTCATGAAAATGTCCTGCACGGCTTCTTCCGCGCGTTGGGCGTTTTTCAGGTACAGGAGCAGCTGGGCGTAGATGATAGGCGTATAATGCCCGACGATAGTGGAAAAAGCGCGCTCGTCCCCGTTTCCTA
Source organism: Chitinophaga sp. (assembly GCA_051958695.1). Taxonomy (GTDB): domain Bacteria; phylum Bacteroidota; class Bacteroidia; order Chitinophagales; family Chitinophagaceae; genus Chitinophaga. Next base: position 1,524 of record JBQCFV010000567.1, read on the forward strand.
CGAGGGCCAGGAGGTCTTTTTCGTGGTATGAAGGAGTGTTTCCCAACTATTGAGGATTGTCAAGTTGGTGTAAACTTAGTTTAATTTAGGGATTGGTGAATGCAACTATACCAATTCCCTTACCGGCTCGCCATGACTATCCACTCCCTGTACCTGCCTGCCGATAAGCTGATGCCATTTCCGGAATGCACCGACGAAAACGAATGCCATAAGCACCATTGCCAACATAGCAAGGCTGGCCAGTAAATACTGACGGTTGGGCAGATAGATATCCACTACCTGGATATAACCGGCCCAGAAAGTAATGACCGCCATAAACAGGCCGGGTATTGCCGAAACAAGCGCGTATTTACCCCGGTTTAGCCGGAGCAGCGTTGTGGTGCATACGATCAGGCCGCAGGCCGCGAGCAGCTGGTTACTGATCCCAAACAACGGCCAGATGCTGCTCACGTTGCCGGTGTATACCAGGTATCCCCAGCAGAACGTGAAAACCACGCTGCTGATAAGCATTCCCGGCATCCAGTTTTTGTCGTTGAATTTGGGAATGAAGTTCCCCAGCATTTCCTGAAGGAAAAAACGGCCTACCCGCGTACCGGCGTCGATGGCCGTGAGGATAAACACCGCCTCGAACATGATCGCAAAATTATACCAGTAAGCCATCACGTCATTCATGAAGGGGATCTTGTTGAAAATATGGGCCATGCCCACGGCCAGGGATACGGCGCCGCCTGTACGGCCCTGAAGGTCCACACCGATCATATCAGCGAAATGCTGCAATTCTACCTGGTGGAGGGAGGGATGGGCCGCGAGAAATCCTTCGTACGCATGCGTGGGGGTATTGATGGCAAAATAGTCGCCCGGCATTAATGTGCATGCGGCGATGAGCGCCATGATCGCCACAAATCCCTCCACGAGCATCGCGCCATACCCTACAAAGAGAATGTCTTTTTCATTTCCCAGCATTTTTGGCGTGGTACCGGTGGCAATAATAGCATGGAAGCCGGAAATCGCCCCGCAGGCGATGACGATAAAAATAAAAGGCAATACGGGCCCGCCGACAATCGGCCCGCCACCGTTTATAAACTGAGTAAGCGCCGGCATCTGCAGCGTCGGGTGCACAAAGATAATTCCGACGGCCAGCATCAGGATCGTTCCGATTTTGAGATAGGTAGACAGGTAATCCCGCGGTACCAGCAACAGCCACATGGGCAGTATGGAGGCAAGCAGGCCGTATACGGCAATGGCGATGGAGATCGTCTTGATATCCCAATGAAAAAGGTTGCTGATGGATTCGTACTGCATCAGGCCATGACCGCCAATAATGCCAATGATCAACAAAATGCCGCCTAATATGCTGGCAAACGTGACGCTGTTCTGCCGGTACCGCATGATCAATCCCATAATGATCGCAATGGGCATGGTAATGATAACGGTAAACAGCGACCAGGAGGCTTCATGCATGGCGCTGATGCAGGCCAGGGACAGCCCCGCCAGCGTAAGGATCAATATAAAAAGCACGGCCACTCCCGCTATGGTCCCGGTGGTTTTGCCGATCTCTTTGGAGGCAATGGTGGCCAGGCTTTGCCCCTTATGCCGCACGGATGCAAAAAGCACTACCATGTCATGCACCCCGCCGCCCAGCACGCAACCGATCAAAATCCATAACGTTCCCGGCAGATACCCGAACTGAGCTGCCAGCACGGGCCCTACCAATGGTCCTGCTGCGGCAATGGCTGCAAAATGGTGACCGAACAACACGTTCCTGTTGGTCGCCACATAATCCCGTCCGTCTGCAAGTGCTACGGCCGGTGTTACATTACCTGCATTCAGTCTTAGAACCCGCTGGGCCACGAAAATGCCATAAAAGCGATAGGCGATGGCTAAAACCAGGAAGGCTACGAATATTAAGGTCAGGGCATTACTACCGTTAAGAAATTCCATTCACAAGTTATTGTAGGTTGATAAATGATAGCTCACTACAATAGTATTAAAAAGTTGTGCTAAATTCAATAGAAAAGTTTAGTAAAGGTTTAGGCGTGTAATTTTCTATTAGAATTGGGAAGGTGTAGCGTGTTTTTCCGATGCATGCGCTTACTGGCTTTTTTTTTTGGAATGTATGGCTTTCGCGGGGTGCTATTTATTGGTAAAAGATGCGTTCCAGACATATTTAATGTCTCAACTCTATATCATTTTCAGCCACATCGGAAAGAGATTAGGATATTATCCCTGATCTGGCCTGCATCCCTTTCTTTTTGGCGTATTTTCTATAATCAAATTTAACCTTAGCTGTTTAGCTATCGGATCAAGCTTTTTTAAGACTCCTTCTTGTTCAACCTACAAAAAAACAGCCGGTCCAAAAAACCGGCTGCCCAATATCAATATCTAAAAACAAAAATCCTATCTCCTCTTCCTGTACAACAACAGCACCGCCGCAAATATCAGCAGCAACACCGGTATCACCCCGAAGAAAAACACCCTCATCGTCAATATCCCGCTATCGTCCGTATCGATCACATCTTTCGATTTGATAGCCCCGGTATTGATAGGGAACTCGCCGTTGGTGAACCAGCGGAACATCTCCGTGATCAGCGGCTGGTTCCAGATATACGGTTTGCGCCGCCCCAATTCGCCGGAGCTCATAAAATCCGCGTCACCGGTAACGACGATCCGCTGCGTTTTGCCTGCGACTTTTCTTTCAGCTGCGATTGCCAGCGCTTCATTGTTCTTCGCCACCAGCAGCGGAACGGTATGGAAACCATTCTCCTGCCCGTAATGCAGATCCACCGCGCCCACCATGGATACCACGGCGCTATCGGCCCTGTATGCGGCGAGTTTCGGCGCAATGGTACCCGCGCTGTCGGCAAAATGCGCCAGGATAAAATCGGGCGCATAGTCGCGGCTTTCTTCCTGTACCGGCGCATCGCCCGGCTGCACTCCCAGTTGTTGCAGCACGGGGCGCAGTATTTCCTGCGATCCCGGTTCGGTGATCACGAGCAGGTTTCCGCCGCCGGCGATATATTGATCGAGTTTTTCCTGCGCCGCGGGGGGCAAGGCGGTTTTCGGGTCGGCTATCACCAGTACGGAAGTTTTGGCGGGAATATTATCGCCGGCGAGATTCACCGTGTCTACGTTGAAACCCTGGTTGATCAGCGCGCCGCGGAAGGTAAGCTCGTTCACGAATTTTCGGAAAGCGTCGTCGCCCGCTTTGGTGATGCTTCTTTCGCCGTTGCCTCTCACAAAAGTAACGACCGGTATTTCTGAAGGCGTTACAAGACGTCTCAGCGCGGCGGTGAACTCCTGTTCACCGGGATATATCCGGATGTCGTCGTAATACCGGAGGAACGTTTTTTTGTCGCCGTATTGCAGCAGCCTTACGAGGCGGTTTTCTTCAGGGGCAAGGTCTACCTGTTTTTTTACTTCTTCCGGCGGCAGCACTTCATTGTAATTGAGGTCCTGGATGTCCGCTACTTTTTTGGCGATGGCGGCATCGCTTTCGCCGGGGTAATTTTTATAAAGACCCTTATTGTTGGAAAAATCGTAATAGTATACGTAATCCATTTCCAGGTCGGGCATAAAGCGGCGGAATGGCGTGAGTATCCGTTCGTCCGCGCTTTTTTTCTCGGGCGCGCCGAGATAAAAATTGTTATCGAGGATGTTTACGTAGGTCGTAATTTTCAGCGGCTTGTCCATTTTTGCGATCAGCTCGCGGCTTTGCAGGCCGAGCGTATGTGTTTTGGTAGCCGTCATATCGACATAACCGGTGAGCGCGGGGAGCGAGCTGAGATAACCGGTAAGAAAACAAAGCGCGACCAGGCCGATATACCTGGCAGTGCGGATGATGGCAGGTTTAGCTTCCCGCTGGTCCTGCAGCCGCATGGTGGTGATGGCAAGGAAAAAGCCGATCACGAGGAAAAAATAAAACACGTCTTCCGTGCTGATCAATCCGAAAATAAACTGTTCCGTTCTCCCCGCGATAGACATGAACCAGGTGATATGCCGTACGGTATCGTTACCCTGGAACAGGCCGCCGACGAAGTTCAGACCCGCCAGTACCGCCAGCGTGCTGATGGCGGCCACTACCTGGTAAGTGGTGAGCGAGGACATGAACAGGCCGATGGCCGCATAAGCGCAGATCAGCAGGTACAGTCCCAGCGCGCCGGAGGCCAGCAGTGCCCAGTCGATGTTCGTGATAAAGAACGAACCGGAAATGCCGTATAAACAAATAATAACGAGCAACAATGCGCCGTATCCCATCATGGCCACGTATTTCCCCAGCACAATGTCCCTCACTTTAATGGGCGATGACAACAACAGCTTGATGGAACCGCTATGCGTTTCGCGGCTGATCAGTCCCATCGTGAGCAGCGGGATATAAAAATACAGCGTGCTTTTTACGCCGGGATAAAACCCTTCCTGCAAACCGGCGAACACCATGGAAGTCACATCGGTGAAGTGATTGCCCATGCGCTGCGCCCTTCCGATCATCTGGAGGTAGTAGATAAAATTGACGCCTATCTGGATGGGAAATACGATCAATATAAGCCAGGCTACCGGTGAATTGAACAGGAGGCTCAGTTCCTGCCGGGCTATTCTGAGAATTAATTTCATGGTTGTACGGCGGTTTTTGATTTTTTATTGGATAGCTGCGCGAAAATGGCGTCGAGCGAGCTTCTCTCCATCGTGATCTCCTTCAGGCGCCATTTGCGTTGAACGCTCATTTAAACGATGTTCTCCGCTATATCGGCAGCGGGTTCGAACCTTACCCTGATGGTTTTATCGGTCAGAAATTCCACTTCTTTTATGCCGCCGATGGCGCGCAGTTCTGCTTCCGACGGCGGGTTTTCCAGCGTGGTGATGAGGCTGTCCGGCTCGATGTAATTATTGAAAGACTCCATCGTGTCTTTGAACACTATTTTGCCGCCTTCGATCATGATGATGTCCTGGCAGGTGGCCTGTATTTCGGAGAGGATGTGCGAGGAGAAGATCACCGCGCGGTCGGCGGCTATTTCCTTGATGAGCTGGCGTACTTCCAGTATCTGGTTGGGATCGAGGCCGTTGGTAGGCTCGTCCAGCACCACCAGCAGCGGCGTATGGATCAGCGCCTGCGCGATGCCCACCCTTTGGCGGTAGCCGCCGGAAAGGTTGCCGATGAGCCTTTTGCTGAAATGCGCCACGCCGCATCTTTCTTTCACCATGTCCACCGCCGCTTTTATTTTGTTTTTTTCTATCAGCCTGAGATGGGCGCAGAAAGTGAGGTATTCGTCTACCGTTTGTTCAAGGTACAGCGGCGCGTTCTGGGGGAGAAAGCCGATCCTTTTTTTCGCTTCTTCCGGCTGCGCCCTCATATCGATGCCTTCTATCAGCACCCGCCCTTCGGTCTGGCTCAGCACGCCGCAAAGGATATTCATGGTGGTGGACTTACCGGCGCCGTTGGAGCCGAGCAACCCCAGGATGCCGTTCCTGTTGATCTCGAAGCTGACGTCTTTCACCGCCCAGTCTTTGCTGTAACGGTGGGAAAGCCCTTCAATTTTAACGATGTTATCTTGCATGTGGATTTTATTAAACAAAAGGAGACTGATGGGCGCCGGTATCATCCGGCGCCATCAATAGTATGACGGAAGAAGAGAAAAAATTTACGGGTTCAGCGGCCAGTCCGGGTTAAACACGGTGGCGTTTGGCCAGAGCTGACGCTGGTACTGGTCGCTGTTGGGCAGCAGCTCATAGTCGACGCCTTCCGCGGTGTGTTTGACCGTTTTCTGGAAACGGGGTTCCTTGTTCAGGCGTTTCAGATCGATCACGCGCATGCCGGTGAACGCCAGCTCGCGTCTTCTTTCCTCGAGCACAAAACGCAAAACGCGTTCATCGTCGTTGCCGAAGTCTTCGGGCGTAAAGGCCTGGTATGCGGCCGGCGTGATCCTGTTCAGGCGCAGCTTGTTGATGTCCGCCAGCGCGTCCGCCAGTTTGCCGTCGCGGGCGAGGCATTCTGCACGAACGAGGTACATTTCCGGCACATTGAGATAGTTGCTGTAATAATCGCCGCGCAGGAATATTTTCACCCCGTACCTGTTCTTGTAATTGAACGGCGGCGCGGGCGGCCAGCCGTCCGCGTAGTACAGCGTCCAGCGTTTATCGTCGTCGGTGAACAGCGCGCTCAGCTCGGGGGAAGCGCAAACGTCCATCCCCAGCCCGAAGGGGCGCAGAAAGTGACGCGCTACGATGGTTTCTTTGTTGAGCTGCGCGTCGGGGATGTTCGTCCAGCCGAGGGGCGCGCCCGGCACATTGGGGAAAGGCCCCGGAATGATGATCTCGTAATCATTCATGTTCGCCAGCTCGCTTTGCAGCGAAAGCGCCAGGTCGGCATTCTTTTTGGCATTGACGTAGTCGCCCATAAAAAGATAGGTCCTGGCGAGCAGCGCATACCCGCCGGCTTTGCTGGCCCTGAATTTCGTCAGCTTATGTTTGATGGGCAGATCGGCGATCGCGGCATTGGCGTCGCTTATTATCTGGTCATATACCTCCTGTACCGAGTTCCGCACGAACTTCGCGTTGATATCGGCGATCAGCGCAATAGGAATGCCCGGTTCGGTGGCGGCGGTAGCGGCGTCGTAATGACGCGCATAGATATTCACCATCAGCAGGTGCTCCATGGCGCGGCCGAGATACGCTTCCGCGCGAACGCTTTTTTTATTGGCTTCCGTTCCTTCGGTAGCCTCCATGATGCTGTTGATGACCGTGTTGCAGTAGAATATCCTTTTGTAGCCTTCGCTCCACATAAAGTCATTGTTCCCCTGGTCGTAAGGCGATGTGTTAAAAGTATAGATCAGTCTGCCGTACGGCTGCTGCTTCGAATACAGGTTCCCCGGCTCCCCTTCGGGCAGGAAAGCGTCGTCGGACATAAGGTCCCAGTACTGGTCCCCATAATTGATCATCGTACCGGAATTGAGCATATTCTCAAAATCGGTCACCGTTACCGGGATGAATTTATCTTTCGGTTTTATGTCCAGGAACTTGTCGCAGCCGGATAATGTTATGATAGCGATGATATACAGATGTAATCTCTTCATGATTCCTCGTTTTAGAATGTGATGTCGATACCCGCCATGTAAACAGGCATCACGGGCAATGTTCTGTTAGCATAGGTGCTTGCGAGCGTGTACGCCTCCGGATCAATGCCCACATCGTTGCTGTACCAGCTGAATGGATTTTGTACCTGCAGCGTCAGCTTGGCGGACGACAGCTTTTTGATGCCCGTGAGCATCGGCGCGAAGTTGTAGGACAATGCGATATCCCTCACTTTGATGTAATCGGCCTTCAGCACGTTCTTGTCGTTAGCGAACCAGATGAGGTTGTAATACTCACGGCCGTCGCCTGTCAGATCGGGTGCGGGCAACATTCCCGGCACATTTTCATCTCCCGGTTTACGCCAGAAGTTCATCATCCGGGCGTCTGCATTCGTTTTGCCGAAACCGTAGCGGATAGGGCTTACCACATCTCTCATCACGTTCCCGCCGTTGGCGATGATCATGACGCGGAGCGAAAGCTGTTTGTACGTAAAGCTGTTGGTGAGACCCATCGTATACTTGGGGCGAAGGGTGCCGTTGTAGGCCAGGCCGTTGATGTCGGTCATGTTCGCCACGATGGTGCCGGTCTGATCGTAGTTGGTCACCACTTTACCTTCTGCGTCGTATACCATCACGGAGCCGTTGGTGGGGTCCAGGCCGGCATATCTGAAGCTGAACAGTGCGTCCATCGGGTAACCTACGCGGTTGACGCCATAGCCCTGCGTGAGCATGTCGTATTTCATATCGCGGAGATTGATGTCCGTCATCCGGTTTTTGTTGAAGCTCAGGGCCAGTGTGCTGCTCCACGAGAAATGTTTCCCATCGACGTTCAGCGTATTGAGCGCCATCTCGAAACCTTTGTTTTTCATGCTGCCGTAGTTGATCAGCGCGTAAGGAAAGGCGTTGGTAGGATCGGTCAGCCTCTCGCCCAGCAGATCGGTGGATTTGCGGAGGTAATAATCCAGCGATCCGGATATGCGGTTCTTCAGCACGGCAAAGTCGATCCCGATATTGGTGGTGGCCGTTTTCTCCCATCGCAGGGATTTGTTGGGCGGAAAAAGGATATCGGTGGCCGTGGCCCTGGTTTCGTTATT
>JBQCFV010000568.1:0-2471 GCA_051958695.1 Chitinophaga sp.
TTTCGGTTTCGCACAACCCGCTTTCCAGTTTTGTTTTGGGGTGAAAGGGGGAAACGGCGCCCGTAACCCTGCGGTAGCCGTTCTTTTCATCCGCGGCGGCATATACGATGCGGCCGATCTTGCTCCAGTACAATGCGCCCGCGCACATTACGCAGGGTTCCAGCGTAACGTACAGCGTGGCTTCCATCAGGTATTTGGAGCCGAGGTAATTGAACGCGGCGGTGAGCGCGATCATTTCCGCATGCGCGGTGCAGTCGTTGAGCATTTCCACCTGGTTGAAACCCCGGCCGATCACCTGCCCGTTCATCACTACCACGGCGCCGATGGGCACTTCTCCCTTCTCCTGCGCCTTGCGCGCTTCTTTCAGCGCCTGCTGCATAAAAAATTCGTCGTTCATGACTGCACCATGTTTATAAATTCGTCCTCGCTCAATATTTTGACGGTGTTGATCTTTTTTGCTTTTTCCAGCTTGCTGCCTGCGTCTTCGCCTACGATGAGATAGTTGAGCTTGCTGCTCACGCCGCTGAGTATTTTGCCGCCCTGCTGCTCTACCATTTCTTCCGCTTCGCTGCGCTTGAGTTTATGCAGGGTGCCGGTGAACAGGAAGGTCTGCCCGCTGAGAGTGCCTTCCGCGGAGCGCGAGCCGGTATTTCCTTTGAGATTAAGACCCAGCTCCTCCAGCCTTTTCAGCATGTGGATGTTGTCCTGGTTCAGGAAAAACTGTTTGACGGAACCAGCTACTTTCGGCCCGATATCTTCCAGCGCCAGCAATTGCTCTTCGGTAAAGTCCGCGAGGCGTAATAAATGTCCGGTAGAATTGGCGAGTGTTTTTGCGGTGGTCTCTCCCACATAGCGGATGCCGAGCCCGAATATCAGGCGGTGCAAAGGCTGGCTCCGTGAGGCTTCTATGGCGGCTTTCAGGTTGGAAATAGATTTCGGGCCAAAACCTTCCAGCTTGCTGATGGCGTCGAAGTCGAGCGTGTAAATGCCGGGCACTTCCTTCAGCAGCCCGAGCGACCAGAACTTGCGCACATTGCTTTCGCCGAGGCTGCGGATGTCCATCGCGTCTTTGCTTACGAAGTGGATCATTCTTTCCACCACCTGCGCTTCGCAGCTGATGTTCACGCAGCGCCACACGCTTTCGCCTTCCGGTTTGAACAGCGGGTCCTTGCACACGGGACAGTTCTTGGGGAACACGATGTCGCGCTCTTCGCCGGTACGCAGGTCGGCCACGGATTTTACGATATAGGGAATTACGTCGCCGGCCCTTTCTACGAGCACGCGGTCGCCGAGCTTCAGGTCTTTTTCGCGGATCACGTCTTCGTTGAAAAGACTCACCGAGCCGACCATTACGCCGCCGATGGGTACGGGATCGATCTTGGCCACGGGCGTGATGGAGCCGGTACGGCCCACCTGGAACTCCACGTCGCGCAGGATGCTGGTGGCCTGCCGCGCCTTGAACTTGAAGGCGATGGCCCAGCGCGGGTGATGCGTGGTCATGCCCATTTTATCCTGCAGTTCGTAATCGTTCACTTTGATCACCATGCCGTCTATCTCGTAAGGAAGATCGTCGCGTTTGGTCTCGAAATCTAGACAATGATCGATCACCGCCTGTATGCCTTTCACCACTTTCATTTCACGCGCGGGGCTTCTGAATCCAAGCTGCCAGAGCATCGCAAGCGTATTGCTATGCGTTTGTATGGCGGGCGGTTCGGCCGCGCCGTCGTTCATGGTGTGATAGCTCATGTTGTAAAGAAAGGCTTCCAGCCCGCGTTTCGCCACTTCTTTCGGGTCTACGATGCGTAATGAGCCGGAGGCCGCGTTGCGCGGATTGGCCAGCGGCGGCAGGTTGTCGGAAGCGCGCTGTTCGTTGAGTTTTGCAAAAGTGGTTTTGTTGATGAGCACTTCGCCGCGCAATTCTATCTGCTGGATGCCGTAGTCTGAAAACTTTGCGGACAGCGGGATGGAACGGATCTGCCGGATATTGGTGGTGATCTCGTCGCCCTGTACGCCGTCGCCGCGGGTGGCGCCGCGCGCCAGCAGGTCGTTTTCGTAGATGAGGGAAATGCTGGCGCCGTCGAACTTCGGTTCTATACAATATTCGATCTCCGCCAGGCCGGTCTGCTCGCGGGCTTTGCGGTCCCAGTCCAGAAGGTCGCCCGCATCGTACGAGTTCTCGAGGCTGAGCATGGGCACGAGGTGCTGCACCGTGGGAAATACTTTTGTGAGGCCCTGCGCTACGCGCTGGGTGGGGGAATCCGCCGTAACCAGCCCGGGGTGCGCCGCTTCCAGCTTTTTGAGCTGGGCGAACAGCTGGTCGTATTCCTGGTCGCTGAGCACGGGATCGTCCTGGATGTAATACCGCCAGTCGCTATGGCGTATCACGTCGCGCAGCGAAGCGGCGGTTTCTTCGGGCTTGCCGGGCGTGTTGCCGGCCAGTAAAGATTTCGCCAGCGTGGCCAGCGATCTTT
>JBQCFV010000569.1:0-3646 GCA_051958695.1 Chitinophaga sp.
GGCCGCGATGAAGGCCACGACCGGCACCTGCTCCAGCCGTCGCACGGCCTTCACGGTCAGGAGCTCGGGGTCGCCCGGGCCGACCCCCACACCGATCAGCTTGCCGCGTCGCATGGCTTCACGACCACCCATTGCGTAACCGGCAGCATCACGGCGTTGCTGTCCGCATCATAGGCCGTTAGCACGAACGGCAGCGTGTTGCCGATGCTGATGTCTGTCGTATCCGGGCTGAGGTGCAGCCGCACGATTTCCGGCGCGCAGTTTTCGAGGCTGAACCAGTTGAACTTGAAGTAACCGGAGGCCACTGTAATATGCATGGTGGTGAGCGCAGGCAGCGTAACAGTGTCTGAAATGGTCGTCCATTTACCGCTGGTATTGGGTATTTTGACGGAGCCGAAATTCTCCCCGTTATAATTCAGCCTTACTTCCGCGGGATAGGTGGCTGATATCCTGATGCGGAAAATATACCTGCCGGGGGAGGGCACATTGAGACTGTCGTAGCTGAAACGGTGACCGCTTGCCAGGTTGGTATAGTTCAGGCCGCCGCCTACGTCGGTGCAGGTCTGCAGGGTGGAACCGCCTGTCGCGGAATAAGCGGATTCCGCTTCGTAATGATCATTCACCGTACAGGTGTAGGCGGTAGTAGCGTACACGGTATCTTTCGCGGCGCCGCTGGCGAAGGTGATCATAAAAGTACCGATGGAATCGCCCGCGGTGAACACGCCGGCGGAACTGATGCGGTTGCGCGCGCCGGCAACGGCCCATGTGCTTTGCGACGGTATGGGCATAATGCTGTCGAACTGGTCGTAGCCGGTGATGGAGAATGCCTGGGAAGCGTCTACCGGTACGGTCGCGTTGCGCGGTGATATCTCTACGCGCGTCAATACGGGCACGGGCACTACTTTTACCATGGCCGTGCCGGTCGCTCCTTCGTCTCTCGCTTTTACCTTGAACCAACCGGTGGAATCGCCTGCTGTAAACATGCCTTGCTGGTCGACCGCATTCGACGTGTCCCCTCCTTTCAGTTTCCAAGTGGGGGTGAATGATACGATGTTGCCGTATTGGTCGAACGCTTTCGCGCTGTATTGCTGGGTTTCGCCGTTTTTGAGCGTCACGGAATCGGGCGTTACCGCTATATGCGTCACCACCACGCTGTCCGCATTCACGATGCGCAGCCAGTTATAGTTCCAGCCGGAGGCATTGGAATGGATGCGGATGGTTTGCTTGCCTCGTTTGAGCCTGATCTTTGGAGAAGAAACGGTGATCCACTTCTGCCAGCCTCCGCTTGCGGGCAGCTGTACGGTGGCCAGCAAAGCGGTGTCCAGGTAGATGTTGGCGCTGGTAGCCGCGTTCACCGCAGCTCTCAGCTGTATGCGGTAACGGTCGCCATCGGGCTCGTCTATATCGTAATCGAACCAGGTGCCTTTGCCGATATAACTTACGTTCACCGTTCCGCTGGTATCATGCGTGGGCTCGGTGCAGCATGAATTGGAGTTATCGAACGCTTCTGCCTCGATCCTTGCGGGAACGGGTTTGTAGTTGGGTATGCGCACATTGGCATATGCGGAACCGGTGACCGTTATCGTGTCCTGCATGGCGGTGGCGGTTACGACGCCGGAAGTATCGAACGTGGCGAGCCCCGTGGCGGTGATGGTATTGCCGGCACCGGTGATGCTCCATTGCGGCGTGAGGTCCATTACATGCCCGTTCTGATCGAGCACTTTGGCGGTGTACTGCACCGTTTTGCCGGCCAGCACCTGCTGGTTGGCGGGCGTTACGGTCACGGTATCGGGGAACGGCGTACCCAGCCCTTTCTGGTAAACGCGCACATAGTCGACGTTCATACTGTCCGGCCAGTCGCTTTGTACGATGGTGCCGCCCATACCGCCGCCGATGGCGAGGTTGAGAACGATGTGGAATTTCTGGTCGAAAGGCCAGTCTTTCCAGTCGGTATGCGGGTTCACATAAGTAAAGATGTGCAGGCTGTCGAAGGTGAACACCAGCGAATCGGGCGCCCATTCCAGCGAATACACGTGGTAAGCGGTATGCGCGTCGGAAAAGTTGCGGGAGCCGGTCAAATGACCGCCGTTCGTCCAGTTGCTGTTTTGCGTGTGCACGGTGGACATGACCCTGCCCAGCTGGTTGCCGATGTGTTCCATGATATCCAGCTCGCCGCTTTTCGGCCATCCGCCGTATACGCTGCTGGTGGGCATCATCCAGATGGCGGGCCAGGAGCCGCGCGCCTTGGGCAGCTTGGCCCTCACTTCCACCTTGCCGTAAAGGAAATCCATTTTATTCTGCGATATCACGCGGGCGGACGACCATGGTTCGGTGGATATACCGTTCGGGAAATCCCTTTTACCGGTGATCACCAGGTCGCCGTTGCGCACGCGCGCATTGTCGTGCGTGGAATCGGTATATACCTGCTGCTCCCCGTTGATCCAGCCTTTTGGTTGCGGGTCTACCGTCCATTTGCTGCGGTCGGGCACCCCGTCTATGTTAAACTCGTCGTTGTAGATCATCGTCCAGTTGGGATTGCCGTCAAATACGGCATTGCCTTTCACGGTATAGGACGCGACGTTGGCGCTGTCTACCTCCTGCCCTGCTACGGTCATTTTGAGCAGGGTGCGGGAATAGTTGGCGGGGGAATTGCCTGCCAGCACGATGTTGGCCAGCGTGTCGTTCACGCGCTGAACGCTGTCGATGCTCACGCCGGGCGGCAGGTTCTCCGCGCTCCAGTTCGATGTGGACAACGAAGATGCGAAAACGCCGCCGTTCAGCTCCACGGGTATCACCGCGCCGTTTTCCTGGCCCATCGGGATGTTGGCGCCGAGAAATGTAAGATTGACGGGATTGGGCGCCTGCACCATGTCGAAATACAGGATGCCGTTGGCTTTGCGGCCGTCGATGAACTGCACGGCAATGTGGTCGAGATCCGTTCTGCCGGCTACGCTCTGGAAGTTGAAGGTGGCTTCTTCCCACTGGTTGACGTTTTTTACTTTGTAAGTAAAAAACACGGCCTTCGTGTAGTCGGTACCGGGTTGCAGCTTGAACATCACTTCTTCGCGCACATTGCTGTACACGAGCATTCTGAACACGGCGCCGCCGCTGAGGTCGAAGGCGGTGCTCAGACCGCAGCTGGCGCTCATGTACTCGAAGCAGGTGGTGTCTTTTGTGAATTTCGCTACATGCGAACTCGGATTAAGGGATGAAGGCGCGGGATTGGGCACGTTGAACAGTACGCTGCCGGTGGCGCCGGCCCCGGCGTAATAGGTCCATCTGCCGGAACAGGGGCCGTTGCCTTCCATGTCATCGAGCAGCAGGGACTGGGCGCGCAGCATATTGCAGCAAAGCAGGCCGCCCAGGATAAGCAGTAAAAGTTTTTTCATAACGGGTGTTTTTCATGAGGTGATCATTAAGGTCTCAATGGTTTAATACAACCCCGCACGCAGCTATGTGCGGGGTTGCATGGGTTATATCGTGGAAATAATCAAAGGTTCGGGTTCATCTGCGCGTCCGCCCCGGGAATGGGCAGCCAGTATTTTTCTTTCGTGATCTCGCCTGGCTCCAGGTCTCCGGGATCTTTCGAAGCGTTGGCGGCTTCCACTTTTTCGAGCCGTACCAGGTCGAACCAACGGCTCCATTC
>JBQCFV010000570.1:0-2118 GCA_051958695.1 Chitinophaga sp.
CGGCCAGGCTGCTGGCGAGGTTGATGGCGCTGGTGGTTTTTCCTACGCCGCCTTTCTGATTGGCGATTGCGATGATTCTTGCCATTGTTCTGTCTTGAATTCTAAGGTTGAATAGGATAATAGGAATAAAGTTACACGTCGATAGTTTCGCCGATCGCCGGCAGCAGCAGCGTAAGCCCTGCTTCTTCAAACTGGCGCAACGCGTCCGCTTTGTCTATCTTGATATAACCAAAGGTGTCGTAATGTACGCCTATAATATTGGTGCATTCTACAAATTCGGCTGCGATTACGGCGTCTTCCACGCCCATCGTGAAATTGTCGCCGATGGGCAGTACGGCATAGTTCAGCTTCGCCCAGCGGGGCACCAGCTCCATGTCGAACGTGAGGGCGGTATCGCCGCTATAATAAAAATTGCCTTCTCCGGTCATAAAAAGGAAGCCCATGGGGTTGCCGCCGTAGCTTCCGTCCGGCAGTCCGCTGCTATGATGCGCTACGGTGCATTTCACCGTACCGAAATCAAATGCCCGCTTGCCGCCGGTGTTCAGCGGGTGAACGTTCTCGTAACCCTGCTTTTTCACCCATTCCGTCAGCTCAAATGCGCCTACTACCATCGCCCCGGTGCGTTTCGCCAGGTCCATCAGATCGGCCACATGGTCCGCATGACCGTGCGATACAAAGATGTAATCCGCTTCAATACGGTTCACATCTATGGAACGGGCCAGCTCGTTATGGGTGATGAACGGGTCGAACACGATCTTTTTGCCGCTGATCTCCACCGCAAAGCTGGAATGGCCGTAATAGGTGAATTTCATATTGTAATAATAAATTATAATAACCTAATCGGACAAAAATACAACCAATCTCCTAAATACGGGCCAAGCCCCGGATTTATTTATTCACACCGCACCGGTGGGGAAAAGTAGCCTTTTTTTGCCCGGTTTTGCAATTTTTCAGTCACATGATCGTCTACAACCATACAAACGGCCCCTTAACCGGGCCCTTTGTGGTAAATTTGCCGTTTGATTTTTAAACTAATTGACTGATAGCTATTTATGAGAGCTGGACCCAACTTTTTATCTTCGGTTATCCTCGTGCTCGTGATGGCGGCCATCGATACGTATGTATTCCTGGCGCTGCGCACCCTTCTCGTCAACCTTTCCCCCAAATGGAAAGTGCTGATATTCGGTTTGTACTGGCTGGCCTCCGCCATCGTGATATTCTCGATCGTTTTTTACTCCCGCATTCCCTGGGAAAAATTCATGGAAGCGCGCGCGTATTACCTCACTTTCGCTTTCGGGATGTTTTTCGCCAAAGCGCTGATCGTGGTGTTCCTGCTGGCGGATGACGGCCGGAGGGCGATCATGTGGGTGTATGAAAGGTTCGCTTCGGCCCCGGCTGCCGCAGCGGCGGACGGGAACCGGGAAGTAGCGGGTATCACCCGTTCGCAGTTCCTGATGAAAACAGGTTTCCTGATCGGCGGCACCATGCTGGGCACCCTGCTGTACGGGCTCAGCAATAAATATAATTACCATGTGCGCAAAGTAAAGCTCACGTTCAAAAACCTGCCGGCGGCGTTCAAAGGACTGAAGATCGTGCAGATATCGGACGTGCATTCGGGCAGCTTTACGGACAAGGCGGCGGTTGAGCGTGGCATAGCGCTGATCAAAGCGCAGAAGCCCGACCTCATCCTCTTCACGGGCGACCTGGTGAACGACAAGGCGGACGAAATGGACGAATACATGCACGTGTTCAACCAGCTGCAGGCGCCGATGGGCGTTTATTCCACACTCGGCAACCACGATTACGGGGATTATTATCCCTGGCCGGATTACGACGAGAACCGCCATAGCGCCCTGAAAGCGGCCAACCTGGAACGGCTCAAGGCCATACACGGCGAAATGGGCTGGAAGCTGCTGATGAACGAACATACCGTGCTGGAAAAGAACGGCGACCAGATCGCGCTGCTGGGCGTGGAAAACTGGAGCATGAACCCGCGTTTTCCGCGGAAAGGCGACCTGGCGGCGGCTTACGCGGGCAGCGAGCACATTCCTTTCAAAATACTGCTGTCCCACGATCCGACGCATTGGGACGGGCAGGTGCGCCCGGGTTACCAGGACA
>JBQCFV010000571.1:0-4955 GCA_051958695.1 Chitinophaga sp.
CAACGGTGTGCGTTCGGGGAAGCGCGTGCGCAGGAAGCCGGGGATCGAGCCGGAATGGATGTAGCTGTCGTAGATCACGAGCAGGCTGAGCGGCAGCGCGAACTGTTCGGCGGTGAAGAAATGCAGCGCGGGCTGGAAATACAGTATATCGAAAGTTTCGTCCTGCGCCTGGTGCATTAGCGGATCTTCGCGGGCGCTGCGTTTCAGCAGGTCTTTAAATTCCTTGTTGTCCACCAGCGGCACCGTGCCCACTTTTGGCAGAAAGGCGTTGAACTCGTTGGAGAATTTGCCGCCGAGGGCAATGTACCGTTCCAGCAGGTTGCGCAGGTTGCCCTGTTCCGTCGTCTGGCTGCGGCCGTACGTGATCTGGCGGCTGCCGTTCCTGCCGTCGCGGAAAATGGCGATCGCATCGTATTTGCCTTCCGGGGTGCCGGTTTCAAATACGTTCACGATGGACATGATCTTGTTTTTTATCGCGGGTGTGATCATAAAGAAAGTATGTTGATGTGAGTAATTCATTTTCCTTCTTTCTCCAGCTCCCGTTTTACGCCGGCGAGAATATCCTGGTGAGACAATGCCAGGTCGCCTCTTTCCAGCGCGTTCAGGCACACGTACTGCACCATGTTCATGATGTGCGAGCCCGTCAGCTCGTGCGCGTCGGCGATGGCCCGGAGGTCCACGTCCTTTTTCAGCTTCACTTCCGCGGGGAATGCTTTTAATAACAAGTGCAGCCGCTCTTCGGGTTTGGGCGGCGGGAAATAAATAATGGAGCTGAAACGGCGGATAAAAGCGTCGTCCATATTGTTCTTGAAGTTGGAGGCAAGAATGGTGAGCCCGGAATGCATTTCTATGCGCTGCAGCAGGTATGATACTTCCTGGTTGGCGTATTTGTCGTGCGCATCGCGTACGCCGGTACGTTTTCCGAAAATGGCGTCCGCTTCGTCGAAGAACAGTATCCAGTTCTTGTGCTCCGCTTTGTCGAACAGCGAGGCAAGATTTTTTTCCGTTTCGCCGATGTATTTGGAAATGACCATCGAGAGGTCGATGCGGAACACTTCCCTGCCGGTGTATTTGCCGAGCAGGGTGGCGGTGAGCGTTTTGCCGGTGCCGGGCGGGCCGTAAAACAGCACGCGGTAACCGGGCTTCAGCCTGCGTTTCATGCCCCAGTCCTGCATCAGCGTATCGTGATGCCTGATCCAGCTTTCCAGCTCGCGTATCTGCTTCCATACGCCGTGGGGCAATACAAGATCGCCCCATTCCATTTGGGTGCTGATATGCTCTGCCGGGAAGTGCATGCTGAGGCGGGGCAGGCCCACCCTGCCGGTGGTGAACACTTCCGAATATTCGGGATCGGGGATCAAACGGCCGCTCAGCGGCGGTTCGCCGGGCCGCACGGTTTCCATGCCGATGATCTTGTGCCGGAAAAAATAGCTTTCGTCTGAAAACAGCGGCAGCATGCGCAGGCGCGAAGCCGCGTCCGCTCCCGCCAGCAGGAACAGCACGGTTTCGCCGGTGGCCAGCGTGCCGCGGTGACTGGCGCCTTTTACGCCGCCAAATTCCGGGAACTCGCCGCCCTGCGGCAGAAACTGCTGGATGAGCGCGTCAAAAAAACCGGCCGATACGAACGGAGCCAGCGCGCTCATGAGCAGCACCAGCTCTTCCGGCGCGGTCTGCGAATGGCGTACGAACTTCGCAAAAGCGGACACGTCCGTTGCCGGCGGCTGCGGCATTTCCGGGACCAGCATGGTTTCTCCTTTGAAATGCGCCGCCAGCCTGGCCTGCGTATAGGCGCGCAGGTATTCCAGCGCCGTTACGAGGTAAGGGTGCTGCACGCCGTTGGAAGCGGCGAGCGGCGGTGTGATGTCTGCCGGCTTAAGCATATCGTTCACCTGTATCTGCGCCCGGCATTACGGGAAAGTCCCCCGGCTCTCTTTGTGGAACGGGGAAATCGCCGATGTCTGCCCGGCAGTTGGGAATTGCATCGTTGTCGTAGATCACGCGCACGCGCGAAGTGTTGAGCCGGAGCATGGCGGCCACCTGTTCGCGTAAAAGATTAAAATGCCGCCGGTGTGCGCGCTCGGCGGGGTTGTTCATAATGCCGCCCCCGGGATCGCGGAAACCCGCGCGGCTGCCGGTGGCGTAGTTGGTGCCGTTGGTGGTGAAATATTCTTCCGGGTTGCCGATCATATGGCCAAATTCATGGGTCACGTCCACGGTGTCCGCCGTGCCCCAGTCCGTCATGCTGGTAGTGCCGCCCAGCCCTGCGCGGCCGCCCGTGGTGGCGCCTGCCGCCTGCGGGTTGATGGTATAGTGCGCCCTCGCCGGGTCTGTCACCCAGCGGATGTTCACCACTATCGGCAGCTTGCAGGGCCCTTCAGACACGCCCGGCGGCGTAATGCGCAGGTACATGCGGTTGCTCCATTTCCGTTCTATCGCTCTTTCCCAGGCCCGTCTTACCGTACGCGGCGCGGTGGAACTGAGCCGCATCAGCAGCGTGACCCTGCCCATGATCGCGTCGAGATCGATGGTGAATTTTGCGTCCCAGGCGAAAGTGCCGTTCCACGCGGAAAATGCGGCGGGCGCATTGGAAATCGTTTCCGTTTGCGACTCGTTCACTTCGCGGCGCATCCGCAGGCGGTAAGGCCATGGGTAACGTTGTATCACCTTGCGCGACAACGCGCCGTTCTGCTGCACTACATGCGTCAGCTCATGCGCGAGCAGCTGCCGGCCGGAAGACGATTGCGGCGCGTATTGCCCTTTGTTGAAAAAAATATCGTTGCCGGTGGTGAAAGCGCGCGCGCTGAGCGTATCGCTGAGCTGCGCGGCATGATCGTCCGCATGTACGCGCACATCGCCAAAGTCGCGCCCGAAGCGTGATTCCATAAACCCGCGCGTTTCAGACGGCAATCCCTGCCCCCCGCCGCGGCTGCTGTTGATGGCGCTTTCCGTGCGCGCGCCCACTGCGGGAACCGGCGCGGCGCCATGCCGTTGCACGGGCGTAATGCCGTCTGCCAGCGGTTTGCGGTGCGCCTGTTCCTTTTCTTCCTGCTCGCATGCCGCGCATTTGCGCTGTATGCCGGAAGCGCCGTTGCCGGAAAATGCCGGCTGCGGATCGGGCATGCGCATCACCTGCTCGGCCATCGCGTCCGCCTGCTGTTCGTGCGTGTCGCCGGGCTCGTTCACGGTGAGCTTGGGTTGAAAGAAAGGAGGCCCTCCCGCAACGGGAGCGCGTCCTTTCGGTAAAGCGGTCATTTCCTTTTTCATGATCAACAATTAAATACGCTTACGGTTTCTTTTTCCTGAACGCCAGCCAAAGCAGGAAGAGGATGAACAGCAGGATGAGCCAGATCGTCCATGCAGGCAGACCGATGGATTCCAGCCATTTTGTGATCCTGTCGATGAACGAAT
Source organism: Chitinophaga sp. (assembly GCA_051958695.1). Lineage (GTDB taxonomy): Bacteria > Bacteroidota > Bacteroidia > Chitinophagales > Chitinophagaceae > Chitinophaga. Next base: position 3,409 of record JBQCFV010000571.1, read on the forward strand.
CGCTCTTGCCCGCATTCTCCAGCTTGCCGGAATAAATTTCCTGCCCTACGATCGTGAGCTTGGTAGGCTGATCGACTGCGCCGGTAAAGGTGATGGTATAACGGCCGTCCTGGTGGTCTTCCACACCGGCAATTTTTATGTCCGGGTTGGAAACGGCGAAGCCGGGTCCCATGGCCGGGCCGATGTATTTGCCATAACTGGTTATCGGGCGGAAGGTCATTACCAGCTGGCCGTTCTGCATAACGGTGGTCACGTCGGATTTGGAGAGGTCTACGCCGGAGAAAGTAACGTACACGCTTTCCATGAAAGTGCGCTGGTACTCGCCGATGTCGTCGTTCTTTGCTTTTACGAGGTACACGAGCTTGTATACGCCGGCTACGGACAAACCGTCAAAAGTGCCTTCGTATTTGCCGCCGGATGTATGCGTGAGCTGCACGACATTTTCGACGGGTTTGAAAAGCGCGCGGAAGGAAGAATCGGTTTCCCAGAGCTTGTTGTATTTCTGAACACCGGCGGATGCGGAATCCGTGCCGTCGGGTTTTACGTTCTTGTCGCTGCGGGCCAGCACGTCGCCGAGATCTTCACCCGGCCGCAGCACGATGCATTTTACGTCCGCATCGGTTACCGGCAGCTGCAGCTTGTCCAGCGTAAAGGTGATCGGCAGCTTGTCGTTCACTTTGGGTTTGACGTTGCCCAGCTTACGGTTCATATGCACGCGGTGATCGTCCGCCAGCACGTTGAGGTTCACCGTGCGCAGGTTCATGCCGGAGTCCGCGGCCTGTACGCTCCAGCTGCCCGCGGGGTCCAGCTTAGACGAGCCTTCAGGCGGCCGGTTAAAGTCGATGGTGAGAAGGATCGTGTTGGTATAATTGCCTACCCAGCTGGGCTGCGCGTATTTTTTCACATCGGCGCCGTCCTTTTCAAGGCGGATACCTTTGTACACCTGCAGCAGCTGCGGTATTTCGAGCTTTCTTCCTACCCTGAACTCAAGCAAGAGCTTGTCTACTTTTTTATTCAGCGGGAAAGTTTCCACGGGCACCGCTCCCGTTGCGGGCAGGGCTTTAAACGCGGTGGTCACGATCTGCGGGCTGAACTGCGACAGCATTTGTACGAACTGCACGGTAAAGCCGGTGGACAGATCGCCGTCCGTCAATCCGCCTTTAAATTCAAAAGTGTTGCCGTCCAGCGTGGTGTTGTAACTGCCGCGGTTGGAAGTAGCGAGGCCCAGCAAGGTAGCATGGAAAGGCGCGCTCGGGCTGCCGATGCCGATGGTGGCTATCTTCACGCCGCCCGTTCCCACACCGCCGGGAATAGTGGTGCCGTCGTTGTAGCCCGTACCGTCCGCATTCACTTTGGGGTTCTGGTTTTGTTCGCCGTCGGTGAACACCAGTATGCTGCGTGCTTTGGTATTGTCGGAAAGCAGGGTGGTGGCGGCTTTCAGCCCGGCGCCCATCGCGGTCATACCGGCGGGTACGGGTGTTTTATCTACGCCGTCTATATCTGTTCCTACCGATGAAGCCAATGTGTTGTCCACTGCTTTCAGCGCA
>JBQCFV010000572.1:0-8332 GCA_051958695.1 Chitinophaga sp.
CTTACATTTTTTTTCCGGAGTCCGCAAAGAAAAGCATACAGGCTGTCCGCCACTTCACGCCGTAGCCGTGCGTCGGGCTCTGAATAGGACAGCAGCGCGATAACGGCGGTATTCCCATCCCGGAAAGCAGTGGTGACGGGGATCTGCCGTTGGCGCGGCGCGGGCGTGGTATCGTTTTCTGGCCCGTAGCGCGTGGAAGGCGGGTAGAAATGGCAGTGTTTGTCTTCCAGCCCCGTGATCACATGGTCGATGGCAGGGTAAGTATCCGCTGTGGTTACGGCGTCTCGGATCATTTCACGGGCTTCCGCGCGAAGTTTGCGGAAATCTATATCATTGGCCCGGTAATAACCGCGGCGTATAAGCGTAAAGACATCGTCGAAATAACGCTCGGGGCTTTGCTGCTGTGCAAGGGCGCAGGTGGCGATGCATGAAAAGAACAGGCAGGTCAGCAGGTTGCGTTTCATGTTGCTTTTGATGATCATGCAGAAGTTTTAATAATTTCGTCAAGGATGCTCCGGATGTACGGGCCAGTATATTTTTCCCGAATGCGGCTGCTGAACCGGGCGACGTTATTTTTAAATGAAACGTTGTTAAGAACGCGCAGGAGCTTGTTCCGGATTCCGTCCGCCGTTTCATGCCGCATTTCTCCTCTGCAGCCGAGCCCGTAATGCTCGATCTTGAACGCGTTGCCATTGTTGTCCCAACGGTAATCGAGGGGATACACGATCATTGGCACGCTGTATTCGATCGCTTCCTTGACTGAGCCGAGGCCGCCGTGGGTGATGAACACGTCCGACGATCCCAGCACTTCCAACTGGGGCACGCGCGAATAGAGGAGCACATTTCCGAAGGGCGGCACCGTGCTGCGGATCACGTCGAGCACTACGTTGTTGGACGCCGCTACCAGCACCGCATCGTCCATATCGCAAACGGCCTCTATCAAGTTCGTGATAAATAGCGTAATGGCGCGGTGTTGTTCATACGAATTGAAGTAAGTGCCGAAGGAGCAGAACACGATCTTTTTTCCTTCGGCTTTCATCTTCACAATAGGGGCCATGTCGAAGGATACGTCGATCTTCGCATCATTGCGCCGCGTTGCGGTGCAGAGGCCCAGGTAGCGCTGATGTGGCCTGGGAACGGCGGGCGACAGCTCCAGCTCGGAGGGCGCCAGTACCAGTTCGGGTACATTATCGAAATAATATTTCGTATACAGGTTGTTGTAACGCAGCGTATGTTTGGGCGTAATGGCGGAAAGCCGGCAGGCCCGGCGCATGTTCCATTTGTCCACCCAGTTCCATAGCCCGCGTCTTTCTTTCCGCGCCACCTCCGCGATGGCGGCATTAGCGTCGGCTGAATCCCGGGGCCATTCACCGACCGCCAGCCCCGGTACGTCGCGGACGGTATGGGTGGAGAGCATGGGACTGAAGAAGATGACACGGGTGCGGGGCATATACCGGTGAAAGAAAAGAAAATTGGTTGCGGAGAAAATATCGATGAATACGAGCTCCGGCTGCAGCTCGCGCATCACTTCGCTGATCTTTCGCTGGCGTTCCCGGAACAATTCGGCCTTCCAGTACATTCCCGCTATTTTGATGAAACGCCGCAAGCCGCGCAGCTTGTGGTATTTGAAGTTCATCGCCACTATTTCGGCGTTGAACCCGATGTTGAACGCATCGGCGAAGATACCGTGATAACCTTGCTCCTCTACCATTTTTACCAGTTCGGTACTGTGCAGCAAATAATGGACATCGTATTCCTCCGAGAGTAGCTGGCTCAGGTAAAAGGTAGGAAGGACGTGACTTTTGACGGATGCAGTAAGGATGAGGGCTTTTTTGGGCGCTTTCATTGACGTTCGGGCTAAATGGATTAATATCTGGATTGAGGGAAACAAAAAATTGTTTGTCTGCATTTAAAAGTAAAAAAAAATGAAGCAAATGCGAATTAAAATTTGGAAAATTTAAATTCTATGTTATTTTTGATTACACATTTACGCAGTTATCCCACGTTTTTCTTTATACGTTTTTTGAATTGTTTTCTTTAAACCCTTAGCAATGCCAAAAATAACCCTTAGACCCAGGCCGTTGCAGCTTGACAAAAATCTAAACCGATTCCCGGAACAATCATCTTCACAGTTAACCGTAGGCCCGGTGCTTATGGATAACGGACGCCTTTTCCGGCGTTTTGCGGCCAATGCCCGCACAGATGACCGGAACGAATGAAGAGACGGGCGACACGTTTGTCTGTAGGAAATTGATGCCACTTGTTTGACCCGGTTACAATCCCCTTAATGCCCCTTGTGACAATGCCCTTGTTCCCGGTTATACCCGTTTGATCCACCCAGGTATCAATGTGCTTTCTTGTGCGCGACTGAACCTCCAGTCTCCGGGCATTCTATTGATTTGTTTTTTCTTAACCCAATTTAAACCCTTCTTTATGACAAAGAACAACGACAAAAAGAAGCTCAGCCTCAACAAGGAAACGTTGCTGAGATTACAAGAGCAACAGCTCAAAGCAGCAATGGGCGGACAGGCATTGATGAGCAATGGCCACAGTGCCCAATGCCCGTCTGTAGACACCTGTACCTGCAACCCGGATGAGCCGGCAACCTGTTGCAAAAAATCCTGCAGAGATTAGCACTGCAACTTTTTTCTTTTATTTCCAAACCTTAAACCCTTTCAAAATGGAAGATCAAAACAGGTCGAAAAAAAGGCTTAGCCTTAACAAAGAAACGCTGCTCCGCCTCCAGGAACAGCAGCTGAAAGCGATCATCGGGGCTGAGGCATTGATGTCGAACGGCACCTCCAGCGTATGCCCCGAGCACTCGGTGGTAGCCTGTTGCGGCGTAAGCGTCAACGGCTCTTGTTCCGATAAGGCGGCCGTTGCAGATGTGGGAGCTACCTGCTGCAAGAAGTCTTGCTAATGCACACCCCGCAGCGCATCTGCCTGCGGGGTATTATTATAAATCACGAGAGGAATGTTCTGATGAAAATTCTTTTTTCATACCGTTTTCTTTATATGGCTGCAATATTGCTGCACTCCATGATCTTTTGTTCCGCCCAGGACACACGCAAAGACAGCGTTGTACTTTCGGATACGGGGCGTACGGTGTACCTGGAAGGCGTAGACGTTCGCGGGAAGAAACCGGTCATCTCGTTCGAAGGCGAGAAAATGATAGTGAACGTGGAACGGCTTGAGGGACCGGCGTCGCTCAATATGTTCGAAATACTGCGGCTTGTACCGGGCGTTGTTATCCTGAACGATCAAACCATCCGGCTGAACGGAATGGGAGATATCACTGTTCTGCTCAACGGCCGCAAGCAGACCATGACGGCGGACCAGGCGGTAAGGCTACTCAAATCGATGCCGGCTTCGAATATCAGCGAGATCGAGGTATATAACGGGAAATCAGTTCGCTTCGATGCGGCCGGCAGCGGCGGAACGCTCAACATCGTTACGAAAGCCAATGTTGCCGACAGGTACAACATCGCATTTACCAATACCTTGTACATAGACCGCGAGGCGGCCACCGCACATAATATTTTCGCCAACCTGAAGCAGGGGCGCGTACAATCGTCTTTTTCCGCATCGCTGTCCAACCGCTTGCGGGTGTCGGAAAGCGCAACCGCCAGCAGGTATGCCGGTGCGGAGCCTGTTGCCGTTTCGGACACCTATTACAACCATAGCCGCACATCGGCGCCCAGCCTTTACGGTTCCGTAGACGTAGCGCTCTCGGAAAAAGAAACGGTCGGCATCGTGGCCAGCAGCTACTTCGACAATAACCGCAGGCAAGCGGAGAAATCTTCCAGGGTCGTTTCCGCCGCGCCGCATTCCATTCTATTGAAACAGGAAGGGATGGTAAGGGAGAACCTGACTTCGGCGGATCTTATTTATAGCAGGAAGATCGATACCCTCAAATCGAAGCTGACGATAGACGCGGGGCTGATCACCGGCTACAGCCGTGATAACCCGGAATTCACCAATCGCTACTTCGATGCAGGCGGCGAGGAATGGCGCCCCCCCGTGCGCATGCGAGCACGCATCCCAATGGAAGGGTATCAATTGCTGGGCAAAGCGGACCTGGAAAAATATTTCGCCAACAAAAACGCATTTATCGCCGGCGTAAAAATGACCAGCACGCAGATCACGCATTATGTGCGGTACGATACCCTAATGCAGCATCTTGAAAAACAGGACCTGTTGAGAACGGACAGCCTGGCTTATCGTGAGCAGATTGCCGCAGCTTATGCCTCTTACCGGCATAGGTTCGGCAAATTCAGCGTTCAGGCCGGGCTTCGTATGGAGATGACCGTTATGAAAACGGAATCTCTTACCGGGGACAGTGTTTTTTCCAGGACTTATTTCAACGTCTTTCCCAATGTATCTATAGCATGGAACGATAAAAAGATAAGGCAGTCTTTTTCTTTCAGCACGTCCATCAACCGGCCCGTTTACCAGCAGATGAACCCCTACGTTCAATACCTCGACGATTTCAGGTACCAGGTAGGCAATGCCGCTTTGCGGCCGGGCTATTCCTTCAACTTCAACGGCAACACCGCCTGGGACAATACGGTTTATTTTTCCGCGGGTTATACTTTCGGAAAAAATGCGGTCACGCCTGTGGCCCGCCTCGAGCCAGATTCGCTGCTGACCGTCATCAGGCCCTACAATGCGATGAATTATCACGTTGGTTACGCAAACCTTTCCGGGAGCTACCAGTTTTTCAGGATATGGGAAGGCAACGTCAACCTGTCGGGCAACCTTGTGAAATATGCAGTGTTGCCGGAGTATAAAACCTCGTTGAGGGACGATGAGCCAGTGGCGTCGATGAACCTTTCGAACAGCAACTCGCTGCAGCTGACCAAAACCCTGATGCTGGAAGAAAGTTTCACCTTCTATTCGGGTCGGCGGTATTATCAGAATAGCATACGGCCGCGCTGGCAGCTGAATGCAGGGCTCCGCTACAAGTCTGCCGACGGAAAGCTGAGCGTGTCGGCCGGCGTGTCGGACATTTTCAGGACCATGCGCTCGGAAGGGCAGACTTTTTACAACGACTATACAGCAGACTACGAAAGCTGGTACAACTCCCGCCGGCTCAATTTGTCCGTTACCATAAATCTGGGCAAGCTGAAGAAGGATTTTTCTAAGACCGGCGCGTCAGGAAAAGAAAGCGAACGTTTCAAATCGAACCCATAACATGATCACCTCGTCCATTGATATCAACCGCGACATTCTGCCTGCATTCGGCCGTTACCTGCTACAGCAGGCGGAGCGGGTGGACCGTTTCGATATGAGTTACGGCTTATGCGGCTTTGCGCAGTTCTTCAGGCTGAAGTACCTCACGGGCGGAAGCCGCAGCGACCTGGCGGCGTTCTACGATCTGAGCGGGCTGGCAGTAGAGCGGATCGGAAAGGACATGGTTACCGGCTTTGAATTTGCGGACATGGCCGAATGCCGCTATTTCCTGGCGCTGCAGCAGGAAGCGCTCGCGCCGGCTTTCGATGTCGGGGAGTTGCTGCCCCAGCTGGACGAAATGTTGCTGTCATATGCCCGTGCCGCCATTGCCGGGAATTTCGTGGACCCGTTCACCGGTGGGTTCCGGCAGGCTTATATTTTCCTGGAGCTGGGTCTTTGCGGCGACTGGCTTTCCAGGCTCATAGAAGAAATGGCCTGCGCAAGCATCAACCTGGGACTGTTTGGCGAGCAGCCGCGGGGTATCAGGCACCTGAGCGTGGCCCACGGGTACGCATTTTTCCTGTATTTCACCTGCCACTGCCTCGAGCGGGGTATCGCTCCCGCGGCCTCCGCCGCGCTCGTGCGCCGCATCATCGCTGAGATAATGGCCTGCCGCCAGCAGCACGGCGAATTTGGCTCATGGTTTCCGGCCAGGGTGGGCGAGCGCAATGGCTCGCGGCTGAACCTTTGTTATGGCGACGCGCCCATTCTACGTGCGTTATGGCGCGCCGCCCGGTTGCTGCGCGACTCCCGGCTCCTTGACGAAACCACCCTTATGCTTGCGCGCACGCGCCTGCGCCGCCAGCCGGAGGATACAGGCATAACAGACAATAGCCTGCTGTACGGCAATGCCGGGATGTATTGTTATTACCGGTCGCTCGGCGCAGCCTACGCGGCCGATGCGGGTTTCTGGAAGCAGCGGTACTTGCATGAAATTCATTTACCCGAAATGCCCGGGTTCTCTTTTTACGGCCTCCGGGAAATGAGAGCCGTATCGCTGCTGGAAAGCGCCGCCGGACCGCTTTGCGTGTATATGTCCGACATGCTGGGAGACAGCCGGTGGTTGCATTTGCTTATTAATCTAACCTGATCCACTATGAATACGAAAGAGAACCTGGTAAAGCTCGCGCGCCTGATAGACGAACGGGAACATGAAATGGATGCTGACGATCTTTCCCTGTTTAACGGGCAATGCGGCATGGCGTTGTACTATTTTTACATGGGCACCTACCTGGAAGATGCCCGCCTGCTCCGAAAAGGCCGCGGCCTGCTGGAAAAGCTGAGCGACCGCATCGCCGGCGGGGAAATGCATTTCCGGATCTTCCATGCATTCAGTTACGGGCTGGCTGGCCTCGCATATACCTTCTGGCATCTCCGTGAGGAAGGTTTTATCGGAGACGAAGATGCCATCGCCTTCGACGGCATCGAACAGATGCTGGTGGATTGCTGCAGGAGCGACTTTTCGAGGAATATTTCCGACAACCTGCACGGGCCGATGGGGGTGGTGTACTATCTCAACCGCACCATTGGGAACCCTGCTTCCCGGAAGGCGATCGAAGAGATCGTGGGAATGTACCACGAACATGCGGTAAAGGATGATTACGGGCTTCGGATAAAAAACATGATCGTGAAGGAAACGCACGAGAAGGAGTATAACATGAGCCTGTCGCATGGGCTCAGCGGCAATCTTTCAATTTTGGCAGACGCCTGCGCGAAGGGCCTGGAAGTACCGCTGATGGAGGAGATCATGAAAGGCGGCGTCCGGTACATCCATCATACGGAGGTTTCCGAAACGGAGCCGGGTGTGACCAATTCTTTTTTCCCCAGTTATCTTTCCGAACATGAGGGATTCAGCATCGAGGCCAATAAGGGTCATTATAAAACCCGGCTGGCCTGGTGTTATGGCGATCTGAACATGTCGTTCCTCTTTTTCCGGCTGGCCCGAATTTACGGCCGGCAGGATTATTACGACAAAGCGGTGGCAATCGCGCGGAACACGCTGCATCGCAAAACCAGGAACGAAGCGCAGGTAGCCGACATTTATTTCTGTCATGGTTCCGCAGGCCTGGCGTACCTCTATCTCAGGATTTATGAAATTACCGGGGAAGATTGTTTCCGGCAGCAGTCGGAGCACTGGTATGCGATGACGGACGAGCGGCTGGACAGCTCTATCGCACAATTCACGGCGGACAGCCCTTTTTCGCTGCTTGAAGGTTATCCCGGCGTAGCGCTCACTTATCTCTCGCGCATGCTGGGCAAAGGCCTGGCCTGGAGCGATATATTCTTTCTCAACTTTTAAAAGCGGAATATGGATCCAATCAAAATCGGGCTGCTGGAATTCGGCTACCGGGAATCGGAGTACAGCAGCGTAGGGAAGCTGGCGGACGTGATCGAATACGCCCAGCTGGCGGACGAGCTGGGGTTCTCACGTTTGTGGCTGGGCGAGCATCACAACTACTATCATCTCAGCGCATGGTCGAACCCTCAATTTCTGATCCCCATCCTGCTGCATAGCACGGACCGTATAAAGGTGGGCATCGCGGGTATACTGATCAACTATTATTCTGTATATGAAATATGCATGAACTTCAAGCTGATCGCGAACCTTTATCCCGGCAGGGTCGATCTTGGGTTTGCCAACGGCACGCCGCCGCTCAACGTTGCGGGCATGCTGCGGCAAACGGAATTGCAGGAGTATCCTAAAGATTATTACAAGCGCGTAAGCAAATTGTCCGGCATGCTGCACGGAGAAGACGATTTCCAGCAACAGGAAAAGGCGATCATCCCGCCTTACAACGGCGCGGTGCCCGACCTTTTCGCATTGAGCTCGGGATACGCAAAATTTGATTTCTGCGTAGAGGAGCGGCTGCATTACGCGCATTCGTTGTTCCATGTCAAGACTTCGCTGGACGTGATCTCGAAAGACGCTATCGCAGAATACCGCGGGCGTTTCGAAGACAAACACGGATACCGCCCGCAGTTCGTGCTTTCGTTCATGGGCTGTTGCGCTGCGAGCGGGCCTGCCGCCGTCCGGCGGGCGGAAACGTTCCGCAAGTCGTTGTACGGCTGGACCTTCCTGCATAACAGTCTTACCGGCACG
>JBQCFV010000573.1:0-8107 GCA_051958695.1 Chitinophaga sp.
CATGGCCGCGGGCTTTACCAACTATAGAGGCAATGCGCCCCAGATCCGCGGCGTATCGTCCATCAACGCGGAAGTGAAACCGCTGTACGTGGTAGACGGCATCCCGTATGAAGGCGACATCAACGCCATCAATCCTTCCGACGTGGCTACGATCACCATGCTGAAAGACGCTTCCGCGGCTTCCATTTACGGTGCGCGCGCAGCCAACGGCGTGATCGTGATCGTCACCAAAACCGGCAAGCCCGGCCCGATGCGCGTAAACCTCAGCAGCTCTTTCCGCCTGACGCCGCTGCCGGACAGGGGGTATATGAACCGCATGTCCAGCTCGGAGCTGGTGGATTATCAGCGCGAGATGTTCGGGTACTGGTCAAACGACTACGCCAACATCGACGAACGCCGTTTTATGAACGACGTGTACCGCCTGCTCTACGAACATAAAGAAGGCAATATTACCGAAAACCAGCTGCAGGAAGCGCTTGAGCCATACCGCAGGAACGACCGCTACGAACAGGTGAAGGATGAATTTCTCCGCAAGCGCGCATTGCTGCAGCAGCACAACCTTTCGCTTTCCGGCGGTACGGAAAAACACCAGTACAACCTGTCCGTCAACTACCTGCGCGACAACCCGTATGAAAAGATCCAGTCGAAAGAACGTTTCGGTTACAATCTCCGCAACGTTTTTAACCTGAATAAATGGGCCCGCCTCGACGTAGGCGTGCTGGGCAGCCATACCCGCGAGGATTACGACAACGGGTTCAACGGCTACAGCAACCTCAACGGCGGCCGCGCCAGTTATTTCATGATACGCAACCCGGACGGTACGCCCGCGCAGTGGTACGGCTCCAAATCGCAGTACGAAATAGACCGGCTGAACGGCCTCGGGCTGATGGACGAAACGATGTACCCGCTGCATGAAATTCACGAGCAGCATTTTATCGATAAGACCAATTACCTGAACATCAACGTGGGGCTGAACCTCCGCCTGATGAAAGGGCTTTCTATGGATGTGCGTTACCAGAGCGAGCGTACCGACGGATTGAGCAGCCAGCTTTACCGCCCGAACGCTAACTACGTGAGAACGATGATCAACGACGCCACGCTGATCAAAGACGGGATCAAGACGGAAAACGTGCCCACCGGCGGCCAGTACGACGAGCTTCGCAGCAGCGGCAATTCCTATACGTTCCGCGCGCAGCTTAACTATAACAGGATGTTCGGCAGCGACCACCAGGTGCAATTGCTGGCGGGCGCCGAGCGCCGCAGCGTGCGCGGCACCAATACGCATATTTACCGTTACGGGTTCGACGAGTTTTCCCTCACCTCGAAATCCATCGACGAGCTGACGATGCTGGGCACTACGATCTATGGCACGGAAGCGCTGTTTGGCCAATACCGCCTGCCCCGCCGCGAAAGGCCGCTGGAAGATAACCTGAACCGGTTCGTATCGTTCTACGCCAACGGTTCGTATACATTTAACAGGAAATGGACGGCCACGGGCTCTATCCGTATCGATCAGAGCAACCTCTTCGGCACCGACCCGAAATATCAATACCGCCCGTTGTGGTCCGCCGGCGCGATGTACGTGATCAGCGAAAACGACCTGCCCTGGCTTGACCGCCTCTCTGCCCGCGCCACGTACGGCGTGAACGGCAACGTGGCAAAAGACGCCGGCCCGCACCTGATCTCCAGGAACGACGGCACCAACTATTACACCAACGAATCGCAGGCATACATCGATTACCCGCCGAACGCCCTGCTGCGCTGGGAGAAAACGAACGTGATCAACCTCGGCCTCGACTTCAACATGCTGAAAGGCCGCCTCACGGGTACGATCGATTTTTACGACAAACGGTCGTCCGACCTGCTGGGCGATCTGAAATCCGACCCTACGCTGGGCTGGAACACCATCACCGTGAATTACGGCGCTATGTTCAACCGCGGCATAGACCTGTCGCTTACCAGCGTGAACATGCGGAGGAACGATTTCCGCTGGTCGAGTACTTTCAACTTCAACTACAACAGGAACAAGCTGACCGACCTGTACGTATCCGCCAATTCGACCATCGATTACGTATACAACCTGCAGAACCGTACCGGCCACGCGATGAACTCGCTGTACAGCATCCGTTACGCAGGACTGGATACAGACGGTCACCCGCTGGCCTATACGAAAGACGGCAAAGTTGTGCGCAGCGCGGGCGAGCTGACGCCGGACGATCTCGTGTATTCCGGCACCACCGTTCCCCCGTATTCCGCTTCCCTCATCAACAACCTGAAGTATAAAAACTTCGAGCTGTTCTTCATGTTCATCTATTACGGCGGGCACATCCAGCGCGACGTGACCGCGCCTTACCTGACGCGCCTGCCCGAGCTGAATTACACCACCAACACCGACCGCCTCGCGCTGAACTACTGGCGCAAACCGGGAGACGAGAACATTCCCGGCATGGCGCCTGCGTATTACGCATCGGCTCCGACCAACTCCACGCTGATCTGGAACGCGGCGGACGCGCATATTTCAAAAGCGGGCTTCATCAAGCTGCGCGACGTTACGTTCAGCTACAACCTGCCTTCGCAGCTGCTGCGCAAATACAAAGTGCAGGGCCTCCGCCTCATGCTGCAGGTGCAGAACGCCTGGCGCTGGTCCGCCAACAAGCAGGACCTCGATGCGGAAGTGTGGAGCGGCACCTCGGCGGGCAGTTCTCCGACCCGCGGCATATTGGTGCCCACCAGCTACACTTTCGGTCTTAACCTTTCCTTCTAAACATGTGCATGATGAAAAAAACAGTATTTGGAATGATCGCCGGCGCCGCCGTTTTCCTGGCCGCCGGATGCAATAAATATCTCGACGTCAAGCCCAAAGGATTTACCATCCCCGAGTTCTTCGACGATTACCAGAAGCTGGGCAACGACCTGGGATTGTACCGCGCCGTATCCGCCTATCCCGTTTTCCTGACGGACGATGTGCAGGCGGGCACCGACAACGATGTGAACAAGTCCGCGGGCTTCAACCGTTATCCCGTGTTCAAACGCAACCTGTACACCTTCGAACCGGGGCAGGTGCTGGAAGCAGGGCAGGTGGACAACCAGTGGGAGCCCGCCTATTCCCACATCTTCACCTACAACGTGATCATCAACAACGTGATGAACGTGCCCGACGGAACGGACGCAGAAAAGCGCCGGGTGAAGGCCGAAGCCCTTGTTGGCCGCGCCTTTGAATACCTCACGCTTGTGAACACCTACGCCAGGCATTACGATGCCGCCACCGCAGATACGGACCCCGGCGTGCCCCTGATCCTGTCCGAAGACATCAACGCAAAATACGAGCGTGTAAGCGTGGCGAAAGTGTACGGGCAGATCCGCAAAGACCTCGACGAAGCCACGTCCGACCTCTACGCGAAAGTGCCCAACGCCTTCCATCCGCCGAAAAGCGTTGGTTTCGCTTTTCTCAGCCGGATGTACCTCTACATGGGCGATTACCAGAACGCGCTGAAGAACGCCAACGAAGCGCTTAAGCTCGCGGACAAGCTGGTGGATTATAAACTTTACACCACGCGCAAAGGCACCTTTGGCCGCGTGTGCACGCTGGCGGACAGCACGGCTTTTCCCGACGGCAATCTCAACGAGGAAACCCTCTGGGCACGCCTCAGCAGCTCCAGCAACGGTACGGTGTATGGGGAAGTGTACGCTTCCGAAGACCTGATCGCCGCTTTCAACCGCAACCTTCCCGCAGGCGCGGAAGACCAGCGTTTCAAGCTGTTCTATTGCGACGGCACGGCGCAGTTCGGCACGGCCGTGATCAGCTTCCCGGGCCGTGTGCTCTGGGCGTCTTACGCAGAGCAGAACGTGGGGCTTTCGCTCCCCGAGATCATCCTCACCGCCGCAGAATGCGAGGCGCGTGTAGGCGATAAGGATAAAGCCATGGAGCACATCAACCGTCTCCGCGATTTCCGCATTAAGAACAATCAGCACCTGGCAGCCGCCGATAAAGAAGAAGCCCTCCGCATCGCGCTTGACGAACGCCGCCGCGAGCTGGCTTTTGTGGGAACGCACCGGCTTTTCGACCTGAAGCGTCTCAACAAAGATCCGCGCTTCGCCAAAACGGTTGCGCACAAACACGGCGACCAGACCTGGACGCTGCCCGCGAACGACAACAGGTACATCCTGCCCGTTCCGCCGAACGTGCTGACCATGAACCCGGGCATACCGCAATACGAGAGATAAAACCAACCATTGACAGACCCATACAACCAAGCGGCGCCGGGTATTCCGGCGCCCTTCTAAAAAACATCATCATGAAACCATTCTTACTGATTTGCGCACTCTTCGCCACCCTCACGCTCCGCGCGCAGGAAGAGGGCATCCGCTTTGGTACGGCCACCTGGAACGAAACGCTGGCGCAGGCTGCGAAGGAAAACAAGCTCGTGTTCCTCGACTGTTTTACCTCCTGGTGCGCTCCCTGCAAATGGATGGACAAGAACGTGTTCGTTCTGAAAAACGTGGCCGACTTTTACAACACCCGGTTCGTGAACACGAGGCTCGACATGGAAAAAGGGGAGGGGATAGCGCTACGCAAGAAATATAATATCAAATCTTACCCGACTTACCTTTTCATCAACGCCAAAGGCGAAGTGGTCCATCGCACCGGCTCGCGCATGACGGCGGAGGAATTTCTGGAAGAAGGCCGCATGGCGAATGATCCCGGCCGCAACCTGTCGTCGCTTACGAAGCGCTACGAAGACGGCCAGCGCGACGTTCCTTTCCTGCTCAACTACTACCTCGCCGTAGACCGCTCCGACCGGCAGACGGCAGGCAAGATAGCGGAAGAGATCACCGCGAAGATGACGGACAGCACGCTGGGCACACCGCTTGGCTGGAAGGTGATCAAAAACCTGGCGCGCACCAGCAACGACAAACTCGGCAAATACTACTTCGACCACCAGGGGGATTTTAAACATTACGCGTCCGCAGACGAGCTGGAAACACTGACAGACAGGCTGCTGACGAGCACCCTCTACGGATATGTCTATGCCGGCAACGAAACCGCGTTTTACGAAGGGCTGAAACATTTTTCAGCATCCCCTTCCAAAGACCGCCGGCAGCAGGCCGTGATGCTGGAGGCGGAATTTCTGCTCCGCGAAGGCCGCGCCAGACAGTATATCGCGTTAACGGACAAGGCGATGAAAGGCGTGCTGCAAAACGAAGCGGAGAAACTGAGCTTCCTGGCGAGGCGGATCAGCGGAAAAAGGGAAACCGGCGATAAGATGAAACCCTTCCTGCCGCAAGCCTACAAAATGGCGAAAAAGGCAGTGGAGCTGGACCCGGAAGAGTACAGCGTGCAGAGCACCTTCGGCTGGATATGCCTGTCGCTGAAAAAGAAGGAAGAAGGCCTGAAAGCCGCCCGCAAAGCCCGTGCGCTGGCCGATGCGGAAACGTCCAAGATCCAGAAGCTCGCGCAGGAGCTGGTAGACCAATTCGACAGTATATAAGAACAACGGTTGATAAATTGTGTGATTACAGGGCGCCGGACTTTTCCGGAGCCCTGTTTTTTGCCGTATAGCCTCCCCCAATATTGCCGGCGCAGCCTCAACGCGGCATAGACGGCATTCAAAAATTGCCGGAAAAGTCCGTACTTTTATCGCTGAATGCCGGCATATTCGACATACACGGACGAGCAGCTGTATGAACTGCTGCAGGGGGACGATCAGGACGCATTTACGGAGATTTACCGGCGCTACTGGAAAACGCTCTACCAGCGGGCACGCGCCATGCTGAACGACGGGCCGCTGGCGCAGGACGTGGTGCAGGAAGTGTTCATTTCCCTATGGAACCGCCGTGCCGAAGTCCGCATCGAAAAACTGGCGGCCTATCTCCACCAGGCCGTCCGCTTCCAGGAATTGAAAGCATTACGCCGTCTTAAATCGGATGCCGCGTTCTACGACCGGCTGGCATCCATCACCCGGGAGCTCAACGATCACGACCCGCTGCTCTACAACGAAATGGAGCGCATCGTGCGCCACCTGCTGGCACGTCTGCCCGAAGACCAGCGCAACATCCTTCGCCTGAGCCGGGAAGAAGGGCTTACTTACCGGCAGATCGCAGAGCGGACGGGGATTTCGCTGAAGACTGTCGAGAAGAAGATCTCGCTGTCGCTGCGTGCGGTCAGGAAAGGGATGGACGGGTCGTTCCCGTTGGTGATGGCGTTGGTAATGGCGGCGCGTTGGTAGACTTTAGACTGAATGCTTAAATGTTATCTGAAAATCATCATCATTGTAAAAAACGAAACCCATGAAAAATAAAGCATTGTCTATCCGGCCGTTCATTGGCTCCGCGGATTTCGAGGTATCACGAAGCTTTTACCGGGACCTTGGTTTTCAGGAAGTCGTTCTGTCGCCCAAAATGTCCCTGTTCAAAACCGGTGACCTGGGTTTTTACCTGCAGGCTGCGGATGTAAAGGACTGGCTCGACAACACGATGATCTTCCTGGAAGTGGACGACGTGCAGCAATTCTGGGACGAGCTTGTTACGCTGGGCCTGCCGGAGAAATATAAGAACGTAAAACTGACGCCGATCCGTGTGGAGGATTGGGGGAGGGAGTGTTTCGTACATGACCCTTCCGGTATCTTGTGGCACTTTGGAGAATTTTTTGGGAAATAGGGATGCACTGTTAGCCGGGTTCAACTCAAAATCTATTAATAAATCAATCATCCTCATGCTATCATTGAAAAAGAACTTTACCTATGTCATCCTGTTATTCCTCTGTCCCCTGGCTGCCGGCGCCCAATCCGGCCTGCCTGTAGCGGAAGCCGGCACTGTCAGCATAAGCGGCGAAGTAACCATACCGGAAAATATCAAGAAAGACAGCGTATGGTTATGGCTGGTAATTTCCCAACCGTTTACAGGGGAAAACAAGATATATAAAACCCCGCTCGATCCCAATGGACGTTTTATGCTATCGGTAAATACGCAGACGGATCTTAGCAGATGCGCGGTAAGCACGGATATAGACAAGAATAATCAGATTGCCATTGTGTTAGAGAACGGCCGGGAAAATAAAATATCATTCAGCTATAGTGATGATGGAGTTATTAGTGAAGTAAAGACCAATGGTAATTCCGGGTTCGTCGAAGAAGAGCTTATTGAGAGTTTGAACAAATTTAATGAAATGATCGCTTACAGGACTAACACGCCGGCAGAACCCCTATATAATAAACCGTTCAGTGCTTGTGTCGATTATTTAAACCGTGTTTTGCAGAGGAAACAAACCGTTTTGAACAAACCTCCTTTTTTATCCGGGAAGATGAAGGAGATCATATTGAAGGATTATTCTCTGGCGGAATATTATATGACCGTATTAAATTATCACGCTTATATGGTTATGAACTACAAGAACAGCAATAACCATAAAATGCCGGACAGTTCAGAGATAAAAACTCCAGTTCGCCAGGATTATTCGTTCCTTGAAGCGCTGGATCTGAATAATCAGTTATACCTGTATTGCTTTTCTTTTCCAACCTTTACTCAGGAGTTATTAAAAAATAGTGCATTAGATATTCCCCGTATTCAGGAGACTCCCATCCCCGAATGGACAAAAAATGTAAAAGAGATACTGAAACCCCTGACCGGGCTTGATCAAGGCATGTTCTACGACATGCTCATCGGCAATGCATATGCGATGCAGTTTGAGATTGAGCTAAAACCATTGACATTAAAGCAGGTTGAGAACATTAAAAACTATTACAAAGGCGGTGGGTTGGAAAAGATTCTACTGAAAAAGAACCAGGAAATTGTGCAGCAGGCTCTCTTAAAGAAGGCTGTCGTAGTCAACAGTACGCCGGACGTATCTCCGCAGGAATTAATGAACGCCATTATTTCGAGATATAAAGGAAAAACCGTTATTGTCGACTTTTGGGCAACCTGGTGCGGACCTTGCCTTGAGGCTTTAAAAGAATCCAGAGACCTGAAAAAACAGCTCGTTGATAAAGATGCTGTATTTATATATTTAACCAATCCTACCTCACCCGGTAAATTATGGGAAAAGTATATACAGGGTATCGGGGGAGAGCAGTATTACCTAAGTGCAAAAGAGTGGAGGTCCGTGCTGAAT
>JBQCFV010000574.1:0-4086 GCA_051958695.1 Chitinophaga sp.
TAAAAAGCTGCTGCAGAAAATAGAAGAACAAGCCTTATACATCATCGAGTTGAACAAAAAACAGGAAGAGCAAGATTCGCAAATCGCGGAGTTGAATAAAAAGCTGGATGCTCTTTCAAGACGGCTCGAACGATCCGAGAAATAATCCCATCAGCTGCCTAAACGCCGAAGGTACCGATACCTTCGAAGCCGGAAGGGAAAGAGTTAATTTTTAAAAAGCCGGCAAATTTGCCGTCTTTTTAATATTTTGTTCCGAACCAAAAATCCCTTAACCCATGAAACGCAATTCCATCTTAACCCTTGCGTGTTTACTTCTCAGTATGGTTTCCGCAACGGCGCAAGTAACCGGCACGATATCAATAGGTGGTGATATTGATAAATATTATCCGGTAACTTTTTATGACCAGGCTTATTTCGCCAACGTTGCCACCGATCTGCAGATAGGCCGTTCCGACGTACATAGAGACAGCTCCTGGCGTGGAAGTATAATTGCCAGGTTCAGGTTTCATGTTTCAGCTTGGGGTAATGGTTCCAGCTTTATTGATGCTGATATCAGACAGGAAAATAACCATAATCCCGGCCTAGGCAGTTTTGTGGCGGCCTGGAGAGATGCATCAGTGGGCAGCCTCCTGCACCGCATTATCATATGGTTAAGAGGTAACACAACTTATAGTTATATATCAAACTATGCTGTAAATCCTATTGTTTACGATGGCGTTCAAAACGCACTCCCCCTGCTGGAACCCAATGGTCCCTCCCACTCATACAGGACTGTCGTTGGCAGCAATGTAAATCAACAAGGCATCTCGTTATCTAAAACAATGAACATTAACGCCAGCGGCACGAACGTCATGTACGGCAATCTCGGTATCGGCACCTACAACACCGGACCATACAGACTTGCAGTAGAAGGCACGATTGGCGCACGAAAAGTAAAGGTCACCTCCGCAACTCCGTGGGCCGATTTTGTTTTTGAAAAAGATTACCAGCTGCCCTCTTTAAAAGAGCTGGAAGATTTTGTTTCAAGAAACAAACATCTGCCCGGAATACCCACCGCTGCGGAGGTTGGGGAGAACGGCGTTGAGTTGGGAGACATCAGCGCGAAACTGCTGCAGAAAATTGAGGAACAGGCATTGTATATTATCGACCTGAATAAAAAACTGGACACGCTGACCAAACGTTTAGCGCAGCTTGAAAAATAACTCCAACAAAAAACCGGTTCAAAACGAACCGGCTTTTTTATTTCACTTCTTTATATTCCAGCTTATCCACCTTCATCGCGTTATTGATCAGCTGTATCGCGATCTCCAAGATCCCCGCTTCCTCTTTCGCCTTTACTTTTGGCGCATCGTCGGTGGGTTTGTGATAATCGTCGTGGCCGCCGGTGTGCAGGAATAATACCGGCACGCCCGCTACATAAAAGCTATGATGATCGGAGCCGCCTTTGCCGGCGGCGTCGGTGAAAAATTTTACGCCTTCGTATTGTACGCCTTTGAAAATAGCGGGCCATTCTTCGGCGGAGCCGTAGCCGCCGATGCCAACGCCGCGTTCGGGATTATAGCGGCCGATCATGTCCATGTTCAGCATAAAATGAATATTGCTGAGCGGGTCCACCGGGTTTTTCGTGTAATATTTGGAGCCTTGCAGTCCCAGCTCTTCGCCGCCGAAGGCGATGAACATAAAGTTGAACGGTTCTCTTTCGCCGTTGGCGGTGTAGTAGCGCGCCAGTTCCAGCAGGCCGGCGATACCGGAAGCGTTGTCGTCCGCGCCGTTGTGGATCTGGCCTACGGGGTACCTGCCGTCGAAAAGCGCAGCGGTGCCGAGGTGATCGTAATGCGCGCCAATGATGATCGTATAGGCGGCGCCGTTATTGAGGTAAGCGATCACATTGCGGCTGCGCAGGTTGGCGTGTTTGCCGCGGGTGAACGTAAAATCCTGGTACCAGCTTTCGTGGTTGCCGGGTTCCAGGCCCAGTTTGCGGAACTGTTTTTTTACATATTCGCTGGCTTTCCGGCCGCCTTTTTCTTCGGTGCCGCGGCCTTTGAGCCTGTCGGCGGACAAATAACCGATCACTTTCGTGATCCGCTCCGGTGAAGGCCGGTAATCCTGCGCGAAAGCGGTAACACCCGCCAGCAGAAGTCCTGCTAATAAAATCGTTCTCATAGTTTGCTGAAAATAAGAAGGCTCCGTGCAGGAGCCTTCTATCAGGATATTCTTATTTCTTTTTTGACTGCTTTTGCACTTCCTGCTGGCGTTTCTGCATCTCTTCCAGCTTCTCGGCCCACTTGCTTTTCGACGCAGGCTTCGCTTTGTTCGCCTGTATCTTCGCGTGGTGCGTGTCGTGGTTGATGATGAACGTCTGTATCACCCATTGCAGCAGGATGCTGATCACGTTGCTCAGGAAATAATAATACGTGAGCGCCGCGGCCAGCTTGTTGAAGATACCGAGCAGCATTACGGGGAATACATAAGGCATGTATTTCATCACCGGGTTGCTCTGGTCCGTCATGCCGCGGTTGTAGAACGCGAGAATGAGGCTGGTAACGGTCATCAGCACGGTGAAGAGGCTGATGTGGTCGCCATATAAGGGGATATCGAAACCGAAGTTGTAGATGGAATCGTAGGTGGAAAGGTCTTTCACCCAGAGGAAACTTTCCTGCCTCAGCTCGATGGACGAGGGGAAGAAGGAATACATCGCCACGAGGATAGGAAGCTGCAACAATGCGGGGAGACAGCCGCCGAGCGGGTTCACGCCGGCGCTGCGGAAAAGCTTCATCTGCTCCATGCCGAATGCCTGCTGATCGTCCTTGTATTTGGCGCGCAGCTCGTCCAGCTCGGGTTTGAGCACTTTCATCTTGGCGGACGATACATAGCTCTGGTAAGTGAACGGTGCGATAATAAGACGTATGAACACGGTGAGCAGCAGGATGATCAGGCCGTAGTTGCCGGTCAAACCGCTCAGGAAATCGAACACGGGGATGATGATCCAGATGTTCACGTATTTCACAAAAGCGTAGATGCCGGTACCGAGGGGGATGATCTTTTGCAGATCGATGTCCATGGCCTTGAGCGTCTTGTACTTATTGGGACCGTAATACACTTCGATGGGGAAGCTGTAGTTGGCCGCGCCATTGTAAGGGATGGCGAGCGTGCTCATCTGCTGGCCTACGATGTTCGCGCTTTCCGGTACTTTGGAATGGATGTCTGCGGAAACGAACTTGTCTTTTTTGGCGATCAGCGTGATGTTGAAGAACTGCTGCTTGAAGCTGATCCAGTCGAAAGGCTGGCTCAGCTTTTCCTCGCTTTTATTTTGCAGGGTGAAGTAGTCGTGCTCTTCGTTGGCGAAGCGGTAATGCACCTGGTTGTTCATACGTTCCTGCTGCATGTTATGCTCCTGCAGGTTGGCCTGGCTGTTCCATTGCAGCGCCAGGTTGCCTTTTGGCAGCACGGACTGCATGTTCACCAGGTTGATGGTATAATCCACGAGGTAGCTTTCGTTCTTCAGCATGTACGTGTACTCGATGTACTGGTTGTCGCCTGCGTGCAGGCGGTAGCTGATGCTTTGGCTGCCGTCGGGGAATTTTTCCACCTGGCCGGGTGTGAAATATACGTCGGAAGTATTGAGCGTCTGGTTATTGGGCAGCGGGATCTTCAGACCGGTGCGGTTAAAGGAGCCCTGCTGGAGGTAAAGGGGTTTGCCGTCGGAGGATTTAAATTCCTTGAGCCGGATCTCGCTGGGTTCGCCGCCTTTGTTCGTGAAAGTGATCTTCACCAGCTTGTTTTCCAGCACGGCGGCGGTTTCGGTGCTGGTGGCGCCGGCCGCGAAGGGACCGTATTCCGCGCTGAAACGCGCTGAGTCCACAACGGGTGCGCCGGTACTGTCTTGCAGGGTGGCAACGGATTTCGCCTGTTCGTCCTTAGGCTTGTTCAGGTTGGCAATGGAATCCTGACGGGCTTTTTCCAGTCTTGCGTTTTCGGAGCTTTTCTGGTTCCAGAAAATGTAACCGATCAGTAAAGCGCCCAATAACACAAAACCGATGACCGAATTTCTATCCATGTCGAAAATTAAAATTTAAGGAGCAAAGG
>JBQCFV010000575.1:0-3589 GCA_051958695.1 Chitinophaga sp.
CAGCTGCGTTTACCCGGATCGCATTCTCAAATGCGTGCCGTGTGAGTATGGCCGATAACTTTAGGTCTTCTCTCACCATTTCCACGATCCTTTTCCCGGACAGTTGCGCAAGTACTTTCCTGTTTGCATCCACAGCGGGAATAGCGGCATTTCCCGGAAGTGACAGTCCAAGTGCTTCCACCATGCAGGCCATCGACGAAGCGGTACCCATTACGGCACAGTGCCCGCGGCTCCGGCACATTCCGGCCTCGGCTATGTTCAGTTCCTCTTCACTCATGATCCCGGAGCGCACATCTTCGGAGAAGCGCCACAGGTCGCTGGTCCCAGTATCCCGGTTTTGGAATTTTCCGGTCAGCATAGCGCCGCCCGATACTACGATCGTTGGGATGTCTACGCTGCATGCGCCCATCACAAGAGAAGGCGTCGTCTTGTCACAACCACACATCAATACAACGCCGTCCAGCGGGTTGGCGCGGATCGATTCTTCCACGTCCATGCTCGCCAGGTTGCGGTAAAGCATTGCCGTGGGTTTAATGAGGGTTTCCCCGAGCGACATCACGGGGAATTCAAGCGGCAGCCCCCCGGCCTCAATAACTCCCCTTTTGACCGATTCGGCCAGTTCTCTGAAATGAGCATTGCAGGGGGTCAGTTCCGACCAGGTATTGCAAATGCCGATGACCGGTTTTCCCCGGAACTCGTAATCAGGGATTCCCTGATTCTTCATCCATGCCCGGTATATAAACCCGTCTTTGCCTTTTTTTCCAAACCATTTTTGACTTCGAAGCGCTTTTTTCATAACGTTCTTTCTTGGTTACAACCAATATGTACGGTGGATAATCTCTTACTGAAGATAGTTTGTTGAAATGTAATAAATTGAACTTTTTGCTGCTGCATAGGTTTTCTTTATCGCTTTTTAGGCCCAACTCACGCAATCCCTTTCACGGTTTTCGATGGGCCAAACAGTTTCACCTTCGCGGCCGGGGCCAAGACCCGGTGAAGGATTGCATGGATGCCGGTTTTTGTATTTATTTTCAAATATTCCGATTAAAAATATACCTCCTCTTTGGTGTCGTCATTCAGTTTTTCAATGTTCTGAATGCGCTGTAGCGTTTTTTGCCAAATTGTGCGTTAATCCTTGGATGAAGCGGTCTGGAATGGTATGATTATAGGGCGAGGATGTGTGACCCGCAGATTGGGAGATGGGTAACGATGCCAGTTTACTGATAGTACGCGGAAATTCATTAAAGCCGTTTTATTAAAAATAAGCTATTTGCCGCGTCTTATTCCATCTTTCCCGCCTTGACTGAAACCCGGCCGGATCTGCCAGGAACCGGAAACGGAACTTCCTCTTCGCCGATCCGTTTTCCTGTTTCTCGTTTTCCGTTGGATACTGCTAAACCTTCACATCCCCCCAATATTTGATTTTTCAACCCCGCTGAAATATATTTACATTGTAGGATAGAATAGTACAGTACTAAACAACT
The DNA here is from genome assembly GCA_051958695.1 of Chitinophaga sp. Taxonomy (GTDB): domain Bacteria; phylum Bacteroidota; class Bacteroidia; order Chitinophagales; family Chitinophagaceae; genus Chitinophaga. Next base: position 1,485 of record JBQCFV010000575.1, read on the forward strand.
GTCCTTCAACCATTTGCAATGCAGGATATATTCGAACAGATCAGGGAGTTGGAGAACATCCAGGGATTGTCCAAACACGAACAGTTAGTGCAGGGCATTATCAATGCCATCAACGACAAACTCATCCAGCTGGGTGATATGCTCCCCTCAGTGAACGGCCTGAACAAAGAGCTGGGCTTTGCCAGGGAAACCATTGCAAAGGCCTACAAAGAGCTGATCAACCGCGGCATCGTGGAGTCGAAGAACCGGATAGGGTTTTATGTGAAAAGGGAAAACACCGAAAAGAACCTGCGGATCGCGCTGGTCTTTTTTGCATTCGACAGTTTTCAGGAAGTGTTCTTCAAAACCTTCCGAGACAGCCTTGGAACGCCTGCCACCATCGATATTTATTTCCATCATAACAATATCGACGTGCTGGAAAGTATCATCGCCAACGTGCGGGGCCGCTACGGCATGTACGTGGTGGCGCCTATCCCGCATAAACGTACGGCGGGCATTCTCGCCACGCTGCCATTGAACAAATTCCTGATGATCGACCGCTACCAGGCGCTGGACGGCGATTTTTCCTATATCGTGCAGGAGTTCGGGAAGTCGTCTTACGCCGCTTTTTCACAACTGGCGCCCGCGATCCGGAAATTCCGGGGGATGATCCATTATCATAGGCCCGCGTCGGACACGCCGATAGAGATCATTGAGGCGTATAAGAAGTTCGTGAAGGACTTTAAGATCAAAAGCGTGATCCGCACCGAATATATTCCCGGTTCCATCGAAAAAGGATACGTCTATTTTACCATCAACAACGCTGAGCTTTGGCAGATGCTGAAAGACGCGAAGGCAAAGGGTTTCCGGCTTGGCAAGGACGTGGGCGTGCTTTCGCATAATGACGAAGTGGTGAAGGAGATCATTTTCGACGGCATCACCACCTATTCCACGGATTTCTCCAAAATGGCCGAAATGGCCGCTGAATTTGTATTGAAACGTAAAAAAATACAGGAAGTAATACCGACTATTCTACTGCGCAGGGGATCACTATGATTGTTTTTTTATGAATCCTACTATACTTCTGAGCTTCCTTTTTGTAACGGTGGTGGCTGCCGGCGTGTCTTTTTACGCCACGCGAAAAAAAACGCAGCAAACGCCTGTCAGCTTTTATCTGGGCAACCGCAGCCTGGGCTTCTGGATGATCGGCAGCTCCATGTTCCTCACGAATATGAGCGCCAACCAGTTCATCGGCGAAAACGAATTTGTATACACCACCAATATGTCCGTGATGGCATGGGGCATGAGCTCGGTGCTGGCCATGCTGGTAGTGGCGGAATTTCTCATGCCGATGTACCTGCGGATCGGCGCGGTTACCACGCCGGATTTTTTGGCCAAACGGTTCGATGCCCAAACGCAGCGGATCGTGTCTGTCGTTTTTCTACTGGGTTATTTCGTTAACCTTATCCCGTCCGTTTTATACGGCTGCGCGGTGGCGGGGAACGGCATCTTTCATATCGACCAATGGCTGGGCATCAGCTATTTTTCCGCCATCCGCCTGATCGTGCTCGTGGTAGGCATAACGGGCTGCCTGTACAATGTGCTGGGTGGCCTGCGGGCGATTACCATCACGGATGTGGTGCAGGGCGTGGGCATGGTGACGGGAGGGGTGATGATCGTGTATTACGGTTTCCGTTACCTCGGCGAAGGCGACGTCTGGCGCGGCATTGAAGCGCTTACCCTTTCCCATCGCGAGCACCTTGACGCGATCGGCGGGCGGGGTGATGTGCTGCCCTTCGGAACGATCTTTACCGGTATGCTGCTGATCAATATCTATTACTGGGGAATGGAGCAGTATATCGTGCAGGAAGCGCTGGCTTCCAAAAACCTGAAGGAAAGCCAGAAAGGCATTGCGCTTGCCTGCGTGGGAAAATTGTTCGCCCCGCTTTTGCTGAACGTGCCGGGACTGATAGCGGTTCACCTGTACCCCGACCTGGAAAATACGGCCACGGTTTTTCCGAGACTTGTAAGTGATATTCTGCCGCCGGTTTTTATCGGTCTCGTAGCGGGGGTGGTCTTCGGCGGGGCGCTCAGCACTTTCAATGCGGGGCTCAACAGCACCGGCA
>JBQCFV010000576.1:0-5927 GCA_051958695.1 Chitinophaga sp.
CACCGGGCGTGCCGTGGATGCCGATAAACACGGCGTCGAAGCGGATGTGTCGGCCGTTGACGGTGAGGCTGAAATCGTTCTTGTCCACCTCCGTTTTCGAACCGCCGGGCGCGGTGTAGCTCCAGCTTTCCTTTGTTACGATGATCTTGTACACGTCGTACAACGCGGGATCGATGTTTTTTTCGATCACCTCCGCGCTTTGCACGGAAATCACGTATTCCCCGGAGTATCCGCCCGCAACGAGGGCTATATTTTTCTTCATAAACGGCAAAATAACAAAAAAGGAAGGCCCAACATACCGCTGGTACTTCCTTTTCGTGAAATTATCTCAATTTTTGGATCGTATTTGCATCAGATGTGCAGACGGGCTTTCTTGTCCATCAGCTCGTCCACGGTTTCCCGGTACATTTCGTCGGGCACGCAGCAATCTACCGGGCAAACGGCCGCGCACTGGGGCTCTTCGTGGAAGCCCTGACATTCCGTACATTTATTGGGAACGATATAATAAGTGTCCACGGCGATGGGCGCATTGCGCTGGTCCGCGTCCATGGAAGAGCCGTCCATCAGGGTATAGGTTCCTTTTACAGTAGTGCCGTCGGCGATGGCCCATTCTACGCCGCCTTCATAAATTGCGTTGTTCGGGCATTCGGGTTCACAAGCTCCGCAGTTTATACATTCGTCTGTTATCTTAATTGCCATATTGTAAACTTTTTGTTTAGGAAGTAAGCCATTAATTTTGCATCAAAAATAGAATATCTACAATTTAAATACTCAATTTATTTTTCGGGATTATGATGGGATTATCGCAAAAATTAGCAGTATTAGGCCGGCTGGAGGCGTATTTGAGCGGAAAAGGCACCGAAGCGGAGCAGGAAAGCCTCGGGCTGGCAAAACAGCGGGCTTTTGCGAAAAACGGCTGGTTCACTCCCGAATTTACAGACCTGGCCATCGCGAATATTTGCAAATATTACCTCGACCCCGCAAAACTGAAAGCCTGGACGGAGCAATATCCCGGTTTCGGGCAACCCGGCGAAAGAAAAAAAGTGGGCATTGTGGCGGCCGGCAATATCCCGCTCGTCGGTTTTCACGACTGGCTGACGGGTTTTCTCAGCGGCCATGAGATACGGATGAAACTGTCATCCAAAGACGATGTGCTGCTGCCGCATATTTTTGAAAAGATCGCGGAGTGGGCGCCCGAAGCCGCGCAGGACACGGTGGTGGCGGATATGCTAAAAGATTGCGACGCCTACATCGCCACCGGCAGCAACAATTCCGCCCGGTATTTCAATTATTATTTCGCCAAATACCCGCACATCATCCGCCGCAACCGCACTTCTGCCGCCGTGCTTACCGGCGCCGAAACGCCCGCCGAGCTGGAAGCGGTGGCGGACGACGCCATGCTTTACTTCGGCCTGGGATGCCGCAACGTAACGAAAGTGTACGTGCCGGAAGGCTACGACTTCACTTCATTGCTCACCGCGCTCAAAAAATACGATCGCCTGGCGGACCATCACAAATACAAGAACAATTACGATTACAACCTCGCTTTGTACCTGCTGAACCTCAGTCCGTACCAAACGAACGGCAGCGTGCTGCTGCATGAGAACGAATCGCTCTTCAGCCCGCTGAGCGTGCTGCATTACGGTTTTTACCGCGATAAAGGCGAGCTGGAATCGCAGCTCCGCGAAAATCCCGACCTGCAATGCCTCGTGGGCCAGGGCGCCATTCCCTTCGGCGAGGCGCAATACCCGTCCCTCACGGATTACGCCGATGGCGTGGACACCGCGGCCTTCCTGGCTTCGCTGTAGGGGCGCTGCGAACAGATTGTCACCCGAACTTGTTATCTTGACAGGCACTTCCATAATTTTGGCAGTGCCTGAACCGTTTAATTAAGGAGCATTTAACGGTTGACATAAAAATCTGTTAAATACTTGCATGTTATAACTTATAAACTCCGTTCTCCGTTAAATTTGTAGGAAAGGCATGTAAATTGATCTTAGTTTTAACCGGAAAACTTTATTTCATTTCACCCCTTTTTAAACCGATACAAATATGAAAATTTCGCAAGTTGCGGCAACCATACTGATCAGCGCGGCTACTGCGTTCGGGAGCATATTTGTGTACAGTAAATATTTCCAGAAGGAAGCCCCTCCGGGGATCTACCAGAACGGATCGGATACTGTTCCTGTAAATTACGCAAGCTACATTCCCGGCAGCACCAATCTTACGCCCCCTACCGATTTCCAGCAGGCGGCAAAGATCGGCATACCCGGAGTGGTGCATATCAAAACAAAGATCAACCCGAAGCAGCTCGGCAACAATCTCCAGAAGCGGAGAAGCCTGCTGGAAGAATTTTTCGGGGAAGGGTTTGACGAAGGCGACGGCCGGCGGTATTACACGCCCCCGCAAATGGCATCAGGCTCGGGCGTGCTGATCTCCGACGACGGGTACATTGTGACCAACAATCACGTGGTGGACGATGCGGACGAAATTTCCGTCACCCTGAGCAACAACAAATATTACACGGCTACCGTAGTGGGCACCGACCCGAGCACGGACCTGGCCGTGATCAAGATAAAAGCCACCGGTCTCCCCTACGTGCTGTACGGCAATTCCGACGAGGTGCAGGTAGGCCAATGGGTGCTGGCGGTAGGTTACCCGCTCAACCTTGAAACCACGGTAACGGCGGGTATCGTAAGTGCGAAATCCCGTTCCATCGGCATCAACCGGCGCAACAGCCGCACCGCCATCGAGGCGTTCATCCAAACGGACGCGGCGGTGAACCAGGGCAACAGCGGCGGCGCGCTTATCAATACGGCCGGCGAGCTGATCGGCATCAACTCGGCCATCGCTTCGCCCACCGGCGCTTACGCAGGTTACTCCTACGCGATACCGGTGAACCTGGTGAAAAAAGTGGTGAACGACATCCTGAAATTCGGCAACGTGCAGCGGGCGTATCTCGGCATCGAGTATATGGACCCGAACAACCTGCGCGACAACGACTTAAAGGAGCTCGGCATGACGCGCGATATGGCCGGCATCATGGTGCTGGGCGTACCATCCAATGGCGCGGCAGCGGCAGCGGGCATCAAAAAAGGAGACATCATTACCAAAATAAACGGCGTCAATACTTCTTCCATACCAAGACTGATGGAACAGCTCAGCCGCTACAAACCGGGCGACAAGGTAAGCGTGAATTACCTGCGCGACAATAAAGAGTTCACGGTGAATACGGTACTGAAGAACCTCGACGGGAACACGGATATCGTAAAGTTGGGCGTGCTCGATTACCTGGGAGCCGATTTTGTGGAGCTGAGCGAGGAACAGGCCGCGAACTGGGGCATTGAAGGCGGCGTAAGAGTGGAGAACATCAACAGCGGCCTTATCAAAAAACAGACGAACATGCAAACCGGCTTCGTGATATTGAAAGCGGGCAGCGCTAAAGTCAGGAATGTGGAAGAGCTGAAAAACGCGCTGGACGGCAAAAAGCAGGTGAGGCTGGAAGGTTTTTATCTCCACGACCGCTACGCCAACATTTATTACTACGATGTGAACCTTGCCGGCACGGCCGAGTTCTGACGCAGTTAGATATTAAAGACATTAACATGTGTTTTCATATAGGTTTTATAGGTTAGGATTAAAGGGCTCCTGTTTCCAGGGGCCCTTTTCGTGTTAAAGCGGAAAAGTAAAGGCCCCGGCACAACACCGGGGCCTTATTACGATCATTATTGCAAAGGCTCGCAAGAATGACCATATATCCTATGAAAACCCTATACTAAATTTAGTCTTATATGTAATACAGTCGTCCGGCCAATTGGTAAACGATCAGAAATGGCTCGTTAACGATCATAAAGCTGCGGTGAAAATATAACCGGCCGGAAACCGGCGGTCGGAAAGGCGGATTTACAGGTTGATAACGCCTTTGAGCTGGGTGAAGAACTCGTCCTTTTTGCGGGAGGAGATCGGGATATTCTTCTGGTCGCTCATAATGACGGCGGTGCCTAATCCTTTGATGATCTTGACAATATGGTGGATATTGATGAGGAAGGATTTGTGCACGCGGTAAAACCCTTTGTCGGAGAGCATTTCCTCGTATTCCTTGAGCGATTTGGAAATCAGGTGGGAAACGTTGTTGATCAGCTGGATCTTGGTGTAGCTGTCGAAAGCTTCGCAATAGATAATGTCTTTCAGGTCGATCACGTTATAACCGTCGTTGACGGGGATCACGATCTTTGAAAACGCATTATCATTATTTTTAACGTAATCTTTCAGAATGGATGCCAGCTCGTTGAGACGGCCTTTTTTGCTGCGCTTCACTTTCTCCAATGCATCTTCCACCTCACTCACCTTGATCGGTTTGAGGAGATAGTCCAATGCAGCAAATTTAATCGCCTGCAGCGCATATTCCTGGAAAGCAGTAATGAAAATCACCTCGAAGTTAAGGACAGGAAACATTTCCAGTAACTGAAAACCGTTGTGTGGGGGCATTTCAATATCCAGGAACAAAACATCAATAGGGTTATTCTTGATCATTTCCGCGGCCTCATGGATATTTTGTGCTTCGCCTATCACCTTAACATCCTTACAGTAATTCTCCAGAATGTTTCGCAGGATATGTATGTTGCGGACCTCGTCGTCAACAATGGCAGCTTTGATAATACTCATAACATCTTTACAATGGGAATCAGGATTTCAACCAAGGTACCTTCCTTGTTGCCGAATCCAGACTTAAATTTATCAATAATTTCCAACTTTCCAACGCTTCCATTAAAAGATTTAATAATCTGCAGTCTTTCTTTAATAACACTAAGCGCGGTGGATTCGTGTTTGGCGAGCCTGCCGGACTTAATGCTGTTGGCATGTTCCCAACCGATGCCGTCGTCGTCCACGGCGCAATACAGCAGGTCTCCCTGCATATCCAGCCGCACCAGCAGGTGCCCGATCCCGTTCTTGGGGGCCAGCCCGTGCTTGATGGCGTTTTCAAGGATCGGCTGTATCAGCATCGGCGGTATGTACACCGTATATTCTTTCAAATCCAGGCTTAACTCGAACTTATATACGAAAGAATTGGCGAAACGTATCTTTTCCAGCTCCAGGTACCGCGTGAGGAACGCGATCTCGTCTTCCAGCGAAATATAACTTTTGCGGCTATTGTTGAGCATCTGCCGCATGAGCGTGGCAAAGTCCGCCAGGAAGTTCAGCGCCTGCTTTTCTTCCTTTTCCAGTATCAGGTGCTGCACGGAGTTGAGCGAATTGAAAATGAAATGCGGGTTCATCTGGTTGGTGAGGGCTTTTGCTTCCAGCTCGGCGATGCGCCGGTTGTATTCCGTTTTTCGCTTCTCCCCGCCCTTCACGCGGTTGATGATATAGCGCAGAATAAGCAGGATGGCCATCAGCGCCAGCAGCACGAGAATGCCCCTCGCCCACCATTCCTGGTACCATTGCGGCAGGATGTTGATACGCAGGGCCACGGGCTTGCTCCAGTCGCTTTTGTATTTGCGCGCCCGTATCAGCAGCGTATAATAGCCGGGCAGCAGCCGGGGGTACGGTACGATGTTGCTCATGGTGGTGACCCAGCCGGCGGACGTGTCGTTGGTGAAATTATACTGGTACTCCACCAGGTCCGGCAGGTCGTAGGCGATGGCGCCGAACTCTACTTCGAAGGAGCTGCCGCGCTGGTAGATATGCTGGAAGTACGGCCGCGGCAGGTAGCTGCTGTCGCCATACCGGATGGCATTGAGATATACGGTGGGCGGCACGGTGTCTACGGGTATGTGGTCGCGGGAAAAATAGCAGAGGCCGTTGGAAGTGGCGATGTACAGCGTGTCTCCCGCATGGCTCAGCCCGCGGATGTCGTCGCTCATGAGACCGTCGTTGGACGTGTAATTGCGGATCAGCACGCGCTCGCGTGTATCGATCACCGATAC
>JBQCFV010000577.1:0-3795 GCA_051958695.1 Chitinophaga sp.
ATCGGCTATTCCCTGCCGCAGTCGCTGCTGTCAAGAGCGAAGATCAGCCGCGTAAGGGTATACATCACCGGCCAGAACCTGTTCGAGGTCACCGATCTGCACAAAGCCTTCGATCCCGAGCTGCTGGGCGTTCAGACGTACCCATTGAGCCGCAGCTGGTCATTCGGTCTGCAGGTTGGTTTGTAATGCTGAATTAAAAATTGAAATCATGACAAGGAAACACACTTTATATATATGCTCGCTTTTCCTGCTGCTGGCCGCCTGTAAAAAGGAGGACTTCCTCGACAGGTTCCCGCAGGACGCCATCAGCGAGCCCACGTTCTTCAAAAACGAGAACGACCTGAAGCTCTATCTCAACCAGTTCTACGATGCATTGCCCGTTCAACGCGGCAACAGCGAAGCGAACTCGGACAACTTCGCGCAAAGCTCGCGCGACGTGTTCCTCGCAGGGGAATACGTAGTGCCCGCCACCGACGCCAACTGGAACTATAGCGGCTGGGCGAACATCCGTAACGTGAACTACTTCCTGCAGCGGTACGACCGGGCGCAGATGGACGGCACGATAAAAAATTATTACGTCGCCGAAGCCCGCTTCTTCCGCGCGCTTTTTTACTGGGAGAAAGTAAAACGTTTCGGCGCGGTGCCCTGGCTTTCGCAGGACCTTACCGATACTTCCTCCGCCATCCTTTACGGGCCGCGCCAGCCGCACAAGCAGGTGATGGACTCCGTGCTGGCGGACCTCAATTTCGCCACGGCCAACGCCGCCGAAGGCACCAACCAGCAGTTCAGGGGAAGGATCACCAAAGACGTGGCCAATGCCCTGAAAGCGAGGATCTGCCTTTGGGAAGGCACTTTCCGGAAATACCACGGGCTGGGTGATGAAACGGGATACCTGCGCGCCGCCGCCGACGCCGCTGAAGCGGTGATGCTCACCGGCCGTTACGGCATCTGGAAAACCGGCAACCCGGACAAGGACTATTACAACCTGTTCATCCAGGAAGAGCTGAAGGGCAACACCGAAGCTATCCTGGCGCGCCGTTATATCAAGGACATCAGCATGCACAACCTCACCCGCCAGATATCCGATATATGGCCGGCGCTCACGAAGGATTTTGTGCGTTCTTTCCTGGACAAGAACGGCGTGCCCACGGCGCTGAGCACGCTGTACCAGGGCGACGAAACGCTGGACGATGAAATGGTGGACCGTGATCCCCGTTTCAGGCAGATCATCGCGACGCGCGGCTTTGTAGTCACGGCCAACCCCGGCGGCACCGATGACGTAGTGACGCTGCCGCGCATTCCCGGCGTAGTGACGGGGTACGCTGCCATCAAGAACTACAGCCCCGACCTCGCGCAGTGGAACGCGAACCAGTCTACCCTCGATCTTTTCATTTTCCGTTACGCCGAAACGCTGCTGATATTCGCGGAAGCCAAAGCCGAGCTGGGCGAGGCCGACCAGACGGTGATCAACAGGACGGTGAACGAGATCCGTTCCCGCGTGGGCATGGCGCCGATGATGATCACGTCGCTGGTGAGAGACCCGCAATCCAAATTCCCGGGCATTCCCGTACTGCTCGACGAGATCAGGAGGGAAAGAAGGATCGAGCTGGTGGGAGACGGTTTCCGTTTCGACGACCTGCTGCGCTGGAAAGCGGGCACGCTCATCAACACCCCGGAAACGATTTTGGGCATGAAGCTTACGCCCGCCATGCGCGCGCAATACCCGGCCAACCAGGTGAGCAACGTGATCGTGGACGGCAACTTCTACATCCGCGTTTACAACAACATCACGTCGCGCACCTGGACCGACAGGATGTACCTGTACCCGCTGCCCACGAACGAATTGACACTGAACCCTGCGCTGCTGCCGCAGAACCCGAACTGGTAAGGGCGGCGTTTTATTATCCTTAAAAATGGAAAGATGAAAAAATTACTTCTCTATACACTGCTGGCGGGCATCGGCGCCGCAGGCTGCAAAAAAGAAAGCGCGTTTTCCGAAAAGGACGGCGATGTGCGCATCTATATGTCGCAGGCCATCAACGGCGCATTTACCGATATTACCGTGAACCGCAGGGCGCCCCTGCAATCCGATTCCGCTTATGCGTTCGACGTGAACGCGTTTTTCGCGGGCTCCGGCTTTGCCAGCGCCCCGAGGGATATTACGGTGAATTTTGACCTGGATTATTCAAAATGGGATTCGATCAATACCGCGCGCACCAACGCCGGCCAGCCCGCGTTCGAGCGCATTCCCGATAATGTTTTCGGGTTTGCGAAAGGCAGCACGGTGATCAAAAAAGGCGGCACCATCAGCGACAATATCGCCTTTACCATCAACGCCAAGCTGATCGAGGAAGGGCATAACTATATGATCCCTGTAAGGCTTGTTTCCGCGGACGGTTTCAGCATCAACGGCAGCCAGGCCGTTGCATACTTTGTGGTGAAAGTGACGCCGCCGGTATATCCCGAGATCAACCGCGCCGCATGGACGGTGGCTGAGGTAGATTCGGAAGAAGCGAACGGCGAAGGCCCGAACAACGGCCGCGCCATCTTCGCGCTCGACGGGCTGCTGAATACCTTCTGGCATACCCAGTGGGATGGGGGAGAGCCGCCGCTGCCACATCATATCACCATCGATATGCACGCAGCCAACACGCTGTCCGGCCTTTATCTCACCGCGCGGCAGAACGCGCCCAACGGCGCGCCCAAAACGGTGGTGGTGGAAGTGAGCACGGACGGCGCCGCCTGGCAGAACGCCGGCACGTACCAGCTCGAGGCCATCAACGCCCGCCAGCCGGTATTCTTTACCCAGCAGTTCTCCGGGAACTTCTTCAGGGTAACGGTAACGGCTACGCACGGCGACACTAACATTACTTTCTTTGCCGAGATCAGCGCATTCTGATCCGGAGGATACATGATCAAAAACACCGGTCCGCAAGGCCGGTGTTTTTTTATGCGGAAGAATTTCCGGATGAAAGAAGGGCATCACGCACGCTTTTGAGCGTGTAGTATTAGTACTACAAACAATTTACTTTTCAGTCCCTACATTTGCCCCGTACGTAACTGTATCCGATTAACCAAACCCGATCTTATGTAGAGAAATTTACGTTTCCTGAAACTATACACCCGATTTACCATGCCCGGTCTTCTCCCAGAGACCGGTCCTATACTTTATTGTCCCCGTTATCAGCAAGCACATGAAAAAATTAATCCTGTTCTGCATTTTCGCATTATTTGTATCCCGCTCGTATGCCGACGACTACTATTGGGTAGGCGGCGCGGGCAGCTGGACCGACCTTAACCACTGGGCCTCCGTTTCAGGCGGCGTGGCGAACAAATCGATCGTGCCGGGCACCGGCGACGACGTGTACTTTGATGCGAACAGCGGCCTGGCCGACGGCATGGTCGTTACGATGCCTACCACCGGTCATGCCTACTGCCGGAACCTGTCGTGGGCAGGCGTTACCACCGCCGCCATGTTCAGGAACACCGGCTCTTACCAGCTGCACGTTTATGGCAACCTTGAGCTTTCGGGCACCGTGAAGTACGCCATCATGGTCATCAACTTCACCGGTGGCGGCGATGCAACTTATCGCACGAACGGAGCGGTCAGGATTCCTACTGTTGGGCTCTACAATTCTTTTATCGTGAACAAGCCCGGCGGCTCGCTGACCCTGCTGGACGGGATCACGGGCGGCCTGGCGGTCCAGAATCTTGTACTTACTGCGGGAACGCTGAACCTGTCCGGGCAAACCCACACATTCGCCAACTTTACGGGGAATGGTTCTACCGTGAGGA
>JBQCFV010000578.1:0-4572 GCA_051958695.1 Chitinophaga sp.
AGCGGGAATGGTTTCGCCGGAAATATTCTTCACCTGCAATACTGCTTTGTGATCAGTGCGCATCCGCCAGCTGACGCCGGTTTGCTCCAGCGGGATGTTCCTGCAGTTACAGGGCGTTGCCGCCGTGAGCTGCGCGCGGGAACAAGCGCAGGCGAATACCTGTCCGCTTTGCCGGAGCTGTTCCAGCGCTTTCCCGTATAGCTGCAGGCGGTGCAGCTGCGAGAACGATGCGTTAAAACTTTCCGCATCGGCCGGCCCTTCCTGCCAGGGGATGTTCATAAAACGGAGCGTGTCAAAACTATCCTGCACATATTCCGGCTTCACGCGGGCGCGGTCCATATCGTCGATGCGCAGCAGCACTTTGGCGCCGGTACGTTCCGCCAGCGCGGCCGTTATCGCGAAAGAAAACAGGTTGCCGATGTGAAGAAATCCGCTGGGCGTAGGCGCTATCCTTGTTCTGGAGCAGTTCATCCGTTGCAAAATAACAGTTTGTCGTGAATTACCATCTAACTTGTCGTTACCAGCCACCCTTCAATCCGCCGGATGAACGGATATTTGTAAAAAATACAAACACATGGAAGCGGATATCAGGATTACAGCAGACACGGCCATTTCCGAGATGGCCGGCCTTATCGCCTCATGCAGCCGCGAGCAGGCCAATAAAGTCCCCTTCGCCGGCAGCTGGACGGCCGCGCAGGTAGCAGAGCACATGCGCCTGTCGCTGAACGGGTGCGTAGACTTGCTGAAAGGCGGCGCCAAAGCCACCACCCACCGCGCGCCCGACGCCAAGGTAGGCGAGCTGCAGATATTCCTCAACTTCGACGTCAAATTCAATTCGCCGGAGTTTATCTACCCGGAGGATAAAGAATACGATCCTGCCGCGCTGTCGCGTGAAATGGAAGGGTTGCGCCGGGAGTTTAACGGCGCGCTTGGCGGTAAGGACCTCAACGATACGCTGACGGACTTTGATTTCCCGTTTTTAGGGGAATTGACGCGGCTGGAAGTGGTGCATTTTGTAGCGAATCATACGCAAAGGCATAACAGGCAGTTGAGGAGGATTTTGGGGAGATTGAGGGGAGTGGGGGTGTGAGTTTAAACGTTATTTTAAGGGCGGATTACGGCCTTATAACGGCCTTGGAATGGCCTTTAGCAGCCGCTAGATGCCCTTGAGATGGCCTTGAGGCTTCTTGGAGACGGCTTTTTCGGCCTTTTGGAGATAAATGGCTTGGATTTATTCGAGTTTACTTTTGGGAAAATGTTATTTGGGTTGGAATCAGCTGGGATTGCTCTGGAAAAGGTTTTTGATCCGGGGCAGGTACGTTGAGTCTTACTAAAAACCTTTTTGAATGAATAATATTCGTTGGTGTATTACATTCAATGGAGAGATCCTTCCTCTTTAAAGTAAAGCAGATTATGGAGACGTGGTATATTTGGCGATGTTCGATTGATGTCTCCAATCAGTTTGAAAATACAAAGACTTTCGAATTTTCCTCTATTTTAGATGATTACTAAATAAATAATTGAAAAATGGCAGAGAGTTGTCCCAACTGCAACCAAAAAGTTAAATCAGGTTTATTAACGGATATCTTCCTTTTGACTGAGGAACAGTGTATGCTCATTTCAGATATTCAAGAAATCCCCATGGTTCAATATTGCAGCAAATGCGGTGAGAAGCCATATATGGAATCAGTAAAAGAATTGCAAAAGAAGCGGGCGATGTTGCAAGAACAGGTTCGCGGATGTATAGATTTGGTCCCAATTATAACAATACCAAGTCCGCTCAATTGGTCATACAAGATTCTAGGAATGGTAACGGGGCAGTCAACTACCGGGACAGGAATCTTTTCAGAGTTTAAATCCGGATGGGCGGACATATTCGGTCTGCAATCGTCCGCATACAATGAGAAGATAGCAGCCGGTGAACAACTATGCAGCCGACAACTTCGTGCGAAAACAATATCAATCGGAGGAAACGCCGTAATTGCTGCGGATATCGATTATTCAGAACTTGGAGGAGACAAAGGAATGATTATGGTTTGTATGTCAGGCACGGCAGTAAAAATTGAGAATCTGGATGTTTTGCCAACTGAATCAAGTGATAGATTGAAAGAGATAGATGGTTTGAAAAGAGAATTAATTCAGATAGAGGAGAAATACCCAGATTCGATAAGGCGATTTGCGAATGGTTGACATTATACGGGAAACGACATTTATTTAAGTAGACATGAATAAAATAAATGAAAATTATTTTACAACTCTTTGTTGTTCTGTTGCCTCTTGAGCTTCTTTTTCAAGGCCCTAATGTGGAATTTAATTCAGCACGCGCGGATGTTCGAATATAGAGAGGTATTTAGAATTGATTCGGGATATAATGGAGGGCAAATCTTTGATTATACACTTGAATGGATTGCGGCAACTTAGAGATCTTATAAAGATGTCGTACAGTTTGAAAGTAAAGAACCGGAAAAATCATTCTAAAGGAATTTTCCCTACTTCCATACTTCTTAACTCGGGAAGAATTAATCATATGCTAACAATCGAATTTAAAGCTGATCAATTTCGATGCATTTTTGATAATTTTTCTTACTATACGGCCGCTATTGGTGGCGTTTTATTTAAAAATACACATCTGGAGTTTAGAAAAAAGCCTTACTACTACTGACACAAAAATTAAAGAGAGCCTAGAGTTCTTATTGTCCTATGTAAATAATCGATTCAAGGGTGCAAAAGAAGATAGTTGGTAGTATTCCAAAACGCTCAAATATGCTAGTACATGGGGATGAGAGAGATTCAATTCCATTCCGTCTCTTTCATCAATTCCCCCACACAAAATTCACCCCTACTTCCCCTTCCTCATAAACACCGGCGCAAAATCAAACGTCAACATCCCCCGCAGATCACGATCTGGCAAACCCTCCACATGCTGGTCGATCTTGTAATACTCCAGCCCCAGTTTCACAATGTCAAAAAACGTTAGCCGCGTCAGCACGCCATACATATCAGGAGACTGCGCATTGAAAGGGTCTTGCTTGCCGTAATTAAAGGTAGCATCGATCCCCGTGCTCAGCGGTAGCGGAAAACCGGAAGCTTTGTATTTATGCGTAAGCGCAAGATTGGTGCGGAAGTCAAGCGCTCCGCGCTCGTCGCCGGAGGGAAGCAGCCCGCCTATGCCGCCGCCGAGCTGGAATTTCCATTTGTCGTTGTCGAGGATGTTGAAACCTGCGGCGGCGTTGAGGCGGCCGCGGTAGGGCGATGGGTCGTCCGGGCGGTAGTCGAGTTCGCCGGTAAGCTGCATGAGGCTGAGCGGGCCGAAGTTTTTCATCATAAAACCTGCGCGGCCGTATGCTTCCCGTTGCGATGGATCGCCGAGGCGTACGCCGCCTTCCAGCAGGCCGTAATAGCCGGCGGCGCCGGTGTAAAGGCCGCCCATGAATTTGTGTTTTTCGTCGGGTGCGGGTTTGCCTTCTATCGGTTCTTTGTGGGAATAGGAAAAATACGGGAAGAACTCGAAGCCTTTGTATTTGGGGATGTCTTTTTCATTTTCCGGGTATTTGCCCAAAGCGGAAGCGAGGTTGAACCCCATGCCCAGGCTCCACTTTTTTTCTTCTGCCGCTTCGTCGGTGCCGGAATAGGTAAGCTCGAATGCTTCGGGCGCATCGAGGAAAGGCGATTTCCAGCGTTTGTCCGGGATATTATTGAGCAGGAAGGGGCGTTTGAAACCGAAGGGCTGTTCGGTGTATTTGCTGGTGGCGGGGCCGATGAGAGAGCTGAAATCGAGCTCATCACCCATCAGCGCGTTGAGGCCTACCATACCGCCCTGCAGCAGTGAGCCGGTGATGAGGAAAGTGACAAGATTGTCTTTGGCGTATGCAGGCAGGTCTTCCGCCAGGTACTTTTTCATGTCCTTGTGCAGCACGAGGGAAGCAAGACTGACGTACGTTCCCGTTGTGCCGGACAATTGCTCCGCCATTTCAAGCCCGGTTGAAAAATCGACTTTGTCGCCGTACCGGGAACTGGCTTGAAATTTCAGCGCGTAAACCACGTTCCACAAAGCCATGATCTCATTCGAGAGCAGCTCCTGCCCAAATGCGGGATCGAACAGGCGGATGGAGCCGAACATTTTGGAACGGTGATAGGCGTCCTGCCAGCGTTTGGGGAATTGCAGCACGAGGTCGTCGAAAATGCTGTAAAAAACATGCGGCTTGTCTTCCGTCGGCTCCTGTTTGGCGGCATCGGCGGTGGCGGATGTTTTTTTGTCGTCCTGTTTTTGAACGGTAGCGGGGCGGGGCGTGAAAAACGGGCCGGGTACGCTGAAGGGCCCGAAAAACGGTCTTGACGTGGGTGCAGCACCCAGGGGATCAGTATGAAGGGGTTTGCCCATGGGAATGGATTGAGATGTCCGGGGTTAATTGCAATATGAATTTCCGAAAAAATATGCAGACTGAAGCGATAAATCTTATTGCGGCTCACGCTCTGGCCGGAGTTTTGCCGCCGGGTGACATCATTCCGAACGCCTTTCGGCAAACCGCCTTCACCACTGCTGCCGTCACCATCGATGGCGCGACGGCAAAC
>JBQCFV010000579.1:0-6739 GCA_051958695.1 Chitinophaga sp.
CGGCCTCGAGCTCGATCTCGCCCCGCAGCGCGCCGCGCTCACGCGCGACCTGGGCGGCGGCGCAGAAACGCCGGCTGAAGATCAGCCGTACTGGTCGGTATTCACTTTCCGCATTACCTGCGTGGCGGAAACAGTAGAGCAGCAGCTGCCGGAAGGCGGTACGGCGGATTTTGGCGCGTTCACGATCACGGCGCCGCAGGGATTTTCCGCGAAAGCGAGGGCCATAACAGAAACGAATACACGGAGCCTGAACGATACGCCGCCGAACGGGTTTCCCGCTAAAGCGACCGATATAACAGGAACGAACACACGAAGTATGAGAGATGCGCCGCCGAATGGGTTTTCCGCAGAAGCGCCGGATATAACGGATACACGAAACATAAGCGATACGCCGCCGCCAGATATATGGGGAGAAGAACTGACGGAAAACGGCCTGAACGGTAGCATCGCGGCCATCGAGCTGCAAACCGACGGGGTGCTGGAACCCGGCTCCCCGCTGGTGATACGGCAGTCGCGGCCGCGCGCGGCGCTGCGTTCGGCAGATGAAATGCCCGTCGAAGAAGTGATCGTGCCTTTCGGGTTCGATCATGAGCTGCAGATGTACGTGCCGCTGGGTTACGCGGACGATGAGGGAAATATTTTCGTGGAAAAGCTGCCTTCTTCTCCCGTTACCACCCGCAGCCTTACCTCCGCGGTGAAGCTGTATTTCAAAAAAGTATTCCGCTCCAAAAAAACGAACACGCTCGCCATATATGCTTTCAAAGACGGTGAATGGACAACGGCGGACAGGCTGGAACCGGCCGCTAAAGCCACTTTGCTCATACACGGCATCATCGGCGACACGCAGTACATGAAAGAAGTGTTCATGGCGCAGCAATCGCCGCCGGATTACCTGCTCACCTACGATTATGAAAATCTTTCCACCCCCGTATCCGAAACCGCTACGCGGCTGCATAAGGCGCTCACCGATGCAGGCATGGGACAACCCGGCATGCCGGAACTGACCATCGTGGCGCATTCCATGGGAGGGCTGGTATCCCGCTGGCTCACCGAAAAAGTGCCGGGAACGGATTATATCAAAAAGCTCATCCTCGTAGGTTCGCCCTGCTCCGGCTCCGAAATGGCCGGCCTGAGCGGCTCCGCTACCAACCTGCTGACGCAGGCGCTCAATATTACCGGGCCGGTGAAGTACGCCATCACCGGGCTGGCTTACCTGCTCAAACATCTGAAGATAAACCCCGGCACCACGCTCAAAGAATTAACGCCCGGCTCGCCGCTGCTGCAGGAGCTGGCGCTTTCGCCGATGCGCCCTGAAGTGGAATACCACATCATCGCCGGCAACACCGCGCTGCTGGAAAATTATTCCGGCGACGATTTTTTCCTGCGCAAGATCGCCGCGATCGTAAAAGAAAAGATCGTATACCCGGGTCTTTCCTACGCGCTGTACGACAAGGAGGCGAACGATATGGCCGTTACGCTGAAAAGCATGTTCGCAATTCCCGCGCTGGACAAGGGAAAGCAGGTGCGCGAAGTAGCCAGCAACCACCTCTCCTATTTCCGCGAGCCCGCCAGTATGAACGAGCTCATGAACCTGATCCATCACCCCTAAACCCCAACAATATGTCAAAAGGTTTTTCCCTGCACATCGGTCTGAATAAGCTGGATACCGCCCATTATCCCGGTGTGCCCGTGCTGAACGCCGCCGTGAACGACGCCGTTTTCTGGGAATCGTACGCCCGCAAGCAGGGTTACGAAACGCAGTCATTGCATAACGCCGACGCTACCGCCGAAGCCGTGCTGGAAGCATTGCACGCACTGGCGCAGCAGACGGGGCCCGGAGATATCCTGCTGCTCACTTACGCAGGGCATGGCAGCCATGTACCGAACGACAAAGCCGACGGTTTTGACGATGAAAGGGAAGACCAGACCTGGTGCCTCTATCACCGCGCACTGCTGGACGATGAGCTGTTCGAGGCGTTCCGCGCTTTTCCCGAAGGTTCGCGCATCCTTGTGGTGTCCGACAGCTGCCACTCCGGTACGATCGTAAAAGCCCTGCCGGACGAAACCGATCTCAGCGTAATGCTCGAATCCGGCCTGAACAACACCGCGGCCGCACGCGGCATGCGTTCGCGCAAATTGCCGTTGGAAGCCGAACAGGAGATCATGGCGCGCTTCGCGGAAAAAGTATACGAGCCCTTGCAGAAAAAATATCGCAAAACACCCCAGGCCGCCAATGTAAAAGCGGCGGTCAAACTGATGGCCGCCTGCCAGGACGACCAGACCACTTACGACGGCGAGTCCAACGGCATTTTTACCGAAGCCTTTATGCAGCTGTTCGAACAGCCGGCCATGCAAAAAGCCACCGCGGAAAAGCTGATAGATGAGATCCGTGAAAAATATTATTTCCCCCGCCCCAACTTTTTCCAGTACGGCGGCATCATTCCTTCGTTTGATAAAACATTCCCCTTTACCATCGACATCCCCGATGCGGACAAAGTAAAGGGTTCCCGCAAACCCGACCTGCGCCCCGCGCCCGTGCAGCGCGATCTTACGCAGGAGGAGCAATGGGATAATGTAAAAGTGAAAAAGAACGCGCAGCTGCTGATCACTTTCGAAGAAAAGCCCGAAGCGGGCCTCAGTGGCGGAAAGGACATCGAGATACTGGAGCAGGACGGCAACAGCCTGCTGGTGGAGCTGAAGACCACCCCGCACGAGCACGCCTGGAGCGCGGCGCACGCCCTTCACCAGGAGCTGCTCGCCAAAGGCTGGAAAGCCGCCGTGGAACCCGTGCTGAGCGTGAACCCGGCGCAGGATAAACGGGCCACGCGCGAAGGCGATGCGAACAATCCCGACTTCATCCGCGAATGGCCGCCCACGCACGCCGAAGGAAAGATCGGCTGGCACCTTGACGACGATCATTCGCAGCTGAAAAAAGCCCACGCCGCCGTAAGCGCGAAACCCGGCGCGCATGTCCGCATCGCGCACCTGGACACGGGGTATATCGCCGGGCATCCCGCGCTGCCGCAGCATCTGGATTACAGCCGGCAACGCAGCTTCGTGAAAAAAGAAGATCCCGCGCTGGCGATCGACAAACCCGAATCCGGGCAGGACGGCCACGGGCTTGGCACGATGGTGCTGTTGGCCGGCGGCGAAGTGAGCATGAGCGATACCTTTGGCGAATATGAAGGGCCTATCGGCGGCGCGCCCCTTGCGGAAGTGGTGCCCATGCGCATCTCCGAGTCCGTGGTGATCATGAACGATAAAACTTTCAGCGAAGCGCTGGATTACGCCATCGAAACCGGCTGCGAAGTGGTGACCATGAGCATGGCCGGCAAACCCAGCAACCGTATGGCAAAAGCGGTGAACAAGGCGTACGAGGCGGGCATCGTGATCGTGTCTGCCGCGAGCAACTGCTGGTACAAAGGCACGGGCAACCTGCTGCCGAAATGCGTGATGTACCCCGCCGCTTTCGAACGCGTGATCGCCGCCACCGGCGCCATGTTCAACCACAAACCCTACGATGTGGACTTTTTGCAGCCGGGCAGCGAACGCGCCATCAGCACGCAATACATGCAGGGCTCCTGGGGCCCGGCTTCCCGCATGACGCGCGCACTGGCCGCCTATACGCCGAATACGCCCTGGGCTTCCACCAGGCATACGTTCCTTCGCAGCGGTGGCGGTACATCGTCCGCCACGCCGCAGGTAGCGGCCGCGGCGGCTTTGTACATCGCCTTTCATCGCGACGAAATGGAACAGAAAGGTTATTACGAGGAAGGCCGCAAATGGCTGAAGGTGGAAGCGGTGCGTCATGCCCTGTATACCGCCGCAGCAAAGGAACAGCTGTTCCCCGGCTGGCAGAAATATTACGGCAACGGCATACTCAAAGCGTACGATGCGCTGCAGGTACCGGTGGCGGACGAGCAAACGCTGTCGCAGTCGCCCTCGGCGGAAAGCACGCTGTTTGGCGTGGTGGAAACCATCGGTTCCTTTTTCAAGCGCCGCAAGCTGTTCCGTAGTGCCGAGCCAAAGCCCGAAGCAGAGGCCCTGGCGATGGAGCTGCTGCACCTGCTGCAAACGGACCCGCAGTTCTTTGCGCTGTTTTCCCGCCTCGATCTCAGCGATCCGGCGGCAGTGGAGGCCGAAGTGAGCAAATCCGCCTTCCGCGAACAGGTGCTGCGCTCGCCTTACGCTTCCGGCTATCTGAAAGAGGCCATGCAGGAAACAGCCGTACCCGCCTAACGGGAATCATGCGAAAAACTGACGCAGATCAGTCCGCGGGCGGCGGCAACGGCCGATCTTTGCGGTATTCTAAGCAATTTTAGTGTTTCATAAGATACGTTAGTAACAAGCGCCGGCGATTCTTCCACGGCGCTTTTCTTTTTTTGTTTTATTTTTAAGACATATAAAACCAATATACTTAGAGTGGAGAGCAGTATATGAATACACCGCCTGATCCGCCGAATGAAACAGAACGCCTTGCCGCACTGCAAAGCTACTACGTCCTGGATACTTTCCGGGAAGAAGAATACGATAAACTTACTGGGCTTGCATCCCGCATTTGCGGTATGCCGATCTCCCTGGTGACGCTCACCGGCGAAAAGAAAGTATGGGTGAAAGGCGCCACGGGCATCGATTTGCGGGAAATATCGCGGGAGGAATCCCTCTGCCGCCTCACCATTCTCGAAACAGGGTTGCTGGAAATAAAAGATGTTTCTAAAGATAAACGGGTATCGCAATTGTGCGGCGTCGCGGCGGAAGAGCATATCCGTTTTTACGCGGGCTACCCGCTGATAGACGGCAACGGCTTTGCGCTCGGGGCGCTTTGCGTGTGCGACCGGAAGCCTAACGCGCTCAATGAAGACCAGCGGCAGTCCCTGAAGCTGCTTGCCGAAACCGCCGTTACGCTGATCATGAACAAGCGGCGGACGCGGGAGCTGCACCAGTTCGAGAAACTTTTTGAACTATCCACCGATATCATCTGTATGGTGGGGATGGACGGTTATTTCAAACACGTCAACCCCGCGTTTACCCATCTGCTGGGCTGGAGCGGCGAAGAAGCGCTGAAAACGCCGGTAGCCGGCTTTGTTCACCCAGACGACCGCCAATCGTCCATTGAAAGCCTGCGGAATCTCGCCAAAGGCGGCGGAGTGGTGAACTTTATACGCCGTTTCCTGGTAAAAGGCGGCGGTTTCCGTGTGATACACTGGGTGGCCAACCCCGAACCCGAGACCGGCCATATTTTTGCCATCGGGCGGGATATTACCGAAGAAAGCAAACGGGAAGCCCTGCGGGAAAAAAGCCAGCAAAGGCTGAGCGCCTTCTTCGAGCATAGCCAGGGCCTCATGAGCATGCACGACCTGGACGGCAACTTCCTCTCCGTGAACGGTGCGGGGGCCGGGCTGCTCGGCTACACGCCGGAAGAAATGAAAGGCATGAACCTGCGTGATATCGTGCCGCCGAGCCACCATGAAGGGTTTGACCAATACCTCGCGGAGATACGCGAAAAAGGCCGCGCTTCCGGTCAGATGACCACCATTCACCGCAACGGCTCGCGGCGCATCTGGATGTACAACAATTACCTCGAGAGAGGTCTCGACGAAGAACCATACATCATCGCCAACGCCATCGACATCACCGACCGGTACCTGCTGGAAAAGGACCTGGCCCGCACTAAGGAAATGCTGGAACAGACCAACCAGGTGGCGCGTGTAGGCGGATGGGTGGCGGAAACCGCGAAGGAAAAAATTTACTGGACCAAGGTGACCAAAGAGCTGCACGGCGCGCCGGATGACTTTGAACCGGACCTCCATTCCGCCATCGGGTTTTTCAAAAAAGGCAAAAGCCGGACGGACATCAGGAGAGCCGTCAACCGTGCCCTGCGCACCGGCCGCGGCTGGGACATGGAAGTGCAGATCGTGACCTGCCAGGGGGAAGAACGATGGGTGCGCACGCAGGGCCACGCCGAGTTTGAAGACGGTGTATGCAAACGCCTTTACGGCTCTTGCCAGGACATCAACGAAAAAAAGCTCGCCCAGCTGGACGTAGCCAACTCCCGCCGGATGCTGCAGGACGTAATGGAGGCCGCGTCCGAAGTAAGCATGATCGCCACGGACAGGAACGGCATCATCACCCTGTTCAACAAAGGTGCGGAAAGACTGCTGGGTTATACCGCCGAAGAAATGAACGGCAAACAGCCGGCGTCGGTGGTGCATGACGAGAACGAGATCGCGGAACGCGCCCGCGAGCTGTCCCGCGAAACCGGGGAAGAGATCAGCGGGATGCGTGCTTTCGTATACCGCACGGAAAAAGAAGGATCGGAGCAACGGGAATGGATATACGTAAAAAAAGACGGCTCGCGTTGCATTGTGTCGCTGGTAGTGACCATTATCCGCGACGCGAAGAACAACGTCGTGGGTTACCTTGGCATCGCCACCGACATCACCAAGCGCAAGCGGATGGAGCAGGCGCTCATTGCCGCGAAACAGCAGGCGGAGCAGGTGAGCAACGCCAAAACGGAGTTCCTCGCCAACATGAGCCACGAGATACGCACACCGCTGAACGGCATCATCGGGTTTGCGGACCTGGTGATGAAGACCCAGCTGGACGACACCCAGCGGCAATACGTTTCCATCGTGCACCAGTCCGCCAACGTACTGCTCAGCATCATCAACGACATACTCGACCTTTCCAAAATAGAAGCCGGCAAGCTCGATCTGAACATCGAGCGGTTCGACCTGTT
>JBQCFV010000580.1:0-2673 GCA_051958695.1 Chitinophaga sp.
AAGGCAAAGATTAACAGTGCAGATGAGGCATTGAAGGGCGACAAGATCGATAAGGCAAAAGCAGATATCGAAGCGGCACTTGCAAATGACAAAACCAAAGACGATGCGCGCGCATGGTACGTAAAGGGCAAGATCTATGAAGCTGTTGCCCTGAAGAACAAAAGCGTGGCGGATGCCGAAGTCGCTTACGATGCTTACAAAAAAGCCCTCGAGATCAATCCCAAACTGCCCGAAGCGCTGCTGGAGATGAACAACCGCATGTTCAACGTGTACGCTACCATCGGCAACGCCGGTTATGGCAACCTGAACGAGCAGAAATGGGATTCTTCCTACCTCTACTTCAAAAAAGCCGGCGAAGTACGCGACTATTATAATGGTAAAGACCTCGGCGGAAGCATTCCCACCGATACCGCGATGGTGTTCTACACCGGTTACGCCGCGCAGCAGGCCGGTAAAAAAGATGAAGCGTTCGAAATGCTAAAGAAGGCCGCCGCCCTTAAATTCAAATCCGAACCTGCCCTGTACGTAGTGCTGGCGCAGCAGTACGAAGAAAGAGGCGACAATGCCAACTGGCTCGCCACCATCGATACCGCGAAAGCATTGTTCCCGTCCGACAAACGTTTTAACGATATGGAAATGCTGTATTACAGCAAGACCGGTAAAACGTCGGAACTGCTGACCATGCTGGAAAAGAAAGTGAGCGAAAATCCCAACGACTTCGCGCTCGTGCTGGATTACGCTATCCGTCTTGACAACGTGGCCAATCCCCGCGACGAAAAAGGCAACGACTTGCCGAAACCCGCGAACTACGACGAACTGATGAATAAACCCGAAGAACAGGACAAACAAGCGCTGGCGCTGAAAGGCGACGACGCTACGGCGAACTTCCAGCTGGGCGCGCTGTACTTCAACCGCGCAGTGGCATTCAACAAAGAGCTGAATGCCCTGGACAGCAAGGCCCAAAGCTCTCCGAAAGCAAAAGAGCTGCAGACCAAAGTACAGACCCTGATGGACCAGAGCCTGCCTTTCTTTGAGAAAGCGGACGCCGGCTTCACCGCCATGGGCAACCTGGAACCCAGCGACAAACGCACTTACGAAAGCGCGCTGTACGCACTGCAAAAGATCTACGCTATCAAGAACATGAACGATAAGGTAGAAGCAGTAAAAAAGAAACTCGAAAGCCTGTAATCCGATACAGCAAAAAATACAGAAGGCAAGGGGCGACCCTTGCCTTTTTTGTTGCCCCATGCTGTTTGCAATATTCCACAATGTTGTTGAGCAAGCCTCGCGGCGGTACTGCCATCGTTCCTGCTAATCAGTTCCTTGTTAGTTGCTTAGGAATTGAGATAAATTCTATGTGTAAGGCTGCCGGCCGTTGGCATTATAAATGCCGCATGTTGTTGAGCGACATGCAATTATTCACTTAACCATATCAAATCCTTAATTATGGTCACACAAGCTAAAACTACCGGAACTCAGGACGCAACCAGGCATCATGGTACGTATCAGGATGACCAGGTTACACGGCCAGGGCACATGCGCCGCGAGGAAGATGAAGACATGGATGAATTTAACGACGACGGCAATCAACGGCTGGAAGGTTATGACGAAAACGAATTTGACGCAGACGACCGCCGTAACCGCAGGGAAGCAGCCCTGGCTGATGGCGATGCTGCCGCCCATGAACAGGCTCAGCCGAAACGCACGCCTAGCCGTCGCGGTTTTGCCGCTATGGACAAGGAAAAACAGAGAGCTATCGCCAGCAAAGGTGGTAAAGCTTCGCATGGCGGTGGCCGTAAGCCAAGCAAAAATCGCTAGTGCAAAACGGTTGAGAAAAAATGCGCGTACCGGTCAACGCTGGTACGCGCTTTTTTCTTTTGACGGAGCGGGTTTCCCGTTATGTGATCCGGTTTGCCTTATGTGAACCGGTTTTCTGTATGAAAAACGTAAATTACCAGGCATGAAAGCAGTTGCAGTAAAAACATTCAAAGCTATCCCGCAATTGCAGGACTTGCAGGAGCCTGCGGTAAAGGACGGTTACCTCAAAATAAAGATCGCCGCCGCGGGTCTCAACCCGTTTGACTGGAAAACGATAGACGGGATATTAAAAGACCATATGCCGCACACCTTCCCGCTGATCATCGGCGCGGACATGGCCGGCGTAGTGGTGGAAACCGGCGCCGGCGTCACCCATTTCAAACCCGGCGACAAAGTATACGGCCAGGTGCTGCATGCGCCCGTAGGCGAAGGTTCTTATGCTGAATTTGTAAGCGTGCCCGAAACGGTTCCCATTACCAAAGCTCCCGAAAACATACCCCTAAGTGATGCTGCAGCCGCTCCCACGGCCGGTATGACGGCCATACAAATGATCGCCAAAACCGGTTTGAAGGAAGGGCAGACCTTGCTGCTGATCGGCGCTACCGGCGGCGTGGGCTCCTTCGTCACGCAGGTGGCCAGGAACAAAGGGATCAAGGTGATCGCAACCGCGTCCAGCGCTGCCGCAGCCGAAAGGATCAGGTCTTTAGGCGCGAGCGGGACCATCGATTATAAAAAAGCGCCGGTGGAAAAGCAGTTCGCCGGAGGGGCAGATGCGCTGATCGACCTGGTCAGTAATAAAGCGGGTTTTGAGAAGATGCTGGCGCTGGTGAAACGTGGCGGCGTGGCGCTGACCAC
>JBQCFV010000581.1:0-4905 GCA_051958695.1 Chitinophaga sp.
TGCACGAAATCGCTCTTGATGGTATTCGTCTGCTGCGCGGCTTTGGCAAACTGCTGTTTGAACTGCGCGAGATCGCCCACGGGTTTGAAACCCGTTTGGGCCGCGGCGTCCAGGGCCAGCAGGCAACAGCACCATAAAATCCATTTACGCATAAGCCGGTATGTTTAAAAGTTCATCGATCCGTTTGATAGCAAAGCCTTCCCTTTGCAGTTTTTTGATCAGCGCGGGCAGGATGTTCACCGTGGCCGCGCAGGTGTCGTGAAACAGGAAAATGTCCCCCGCCCTGATGTTTTTTGTAACGCGCGCGAAAAGCTCGTCCTCGTCCTTGATCACCGTGTCCAGCGAGCGGATGCTCCAGCCCACGGAAATGTAATTCCTGCTTTCGACAGCGTAGGCCAGCATCGGGTTGGTAACGCCGTACGGCGGGCGGAACAGGCGGGGCCTGAGACCGGTGGCGGCTGTTATCGCCTCGTCCGCTTTTTTTAAATCCTGCTTCATTTTGAAGCGGGGATAAAGATCAAAAAGCGCGTGGTGGGAATAGCTATGATTGCCCACCAGATGGCCTTCTTCGTGGATGCGGCGCAACAGCACGGGATTTTCTTCCGCGCGGTGACCGATGCAAAAGAAAGCGGCGGGCACCTGGTGCTTTTTCAGCACGTCGAGTATCTTAGGGGTGTACAGCTCAACAGGCCCGTCGTCAAACGAAAGCGCGACGGCCTTTTCGCCCGTTTTTGCCCTGCACAATGTTTTGATGAAGTAGTTGGAATCCACGCGGGCGGCGCCCCAGGCGGCAAAGGCGGCGCTGATGAAAACGGGCAGCACCACCGGCCAGAAAGGAAAACCTTCCAGCTTCCAGTGCAGGAAATATAGCAGCCCGAACAAAAACAGGCAGATATAGATCACCCAAACCCTCATGATGCGCTTAATAAAATGAGTGAATGATGTTTGCCGTTCGCATGGTTCCAGATCAGCACCGATCCTGGCGATGAGGGTGCCGTGCCATTGAACATCGCGGCGGGCGGAACTTTTCCTTCTTTCAATATACCTGTACCCATCCACATGGCAAATGCGGCGGCGGTAGGAAACTCCCCGCACAAATGCTTGAACGCGGCAACAGGCACACCCGCAAAAAGTTTTTCTTCACCGGCCTCGTAATACGCATCGTTCCTTACATCGCCGTTACGGCCGGTCAGCAGCAAATCAGGTTTACCGTATTTATCAAGGAACTGCGCGATGCGCACGAACGTTTCTTCTTCCGATGCGGGATTGTAGATCATTTCCACGGCCTTCAGCGTGGCGATGGTATGTTCGTTCTTCTCCGTTCCCAATACAAAAAACGCCGCGCCTTCGCCCGCTACCGTGCCGTGCGTGCCGGATTGCAGCAGGTTTTGCGTGGACGCATTTTTATACAGCCTGAAACGCGAAAGGATGTTATGCGAATATTCGGTGATCTCGTCCAGCGCGCCGGCGAGTATTTTTTTGGACGGGTCTTCGGCGAGCAAAAGCAAACTGTCCTGCAAAGCGTTTTCCAGCGAAAAGGCGCCATGCACGAAAGTGTTGTTGTAAGCATGACAGCCGAGCATCAGCGCGATCTGCCCGCTCACGGTATTATGCGTGCTCTGGATGAACGCCGTCGGCGTGAGCATGTCTTCATTTTGCGTCACCAGCTTGTTGAGGAACACGCCGGTATCGGCCAGGCAGCCGTAAGCGGTGCCGGTAACAATAGCGTCGGGCATGCTGATACCCGCGTTCTGCAAGCTGATGTGCGATGCGGCCACGCCCATTTTGATCACGCGGCCCATCCGGCGGATCTGTTTTATATCGATCCATTGTTTATAATCCGGGTCGGCCACGGGCAAACGGCTTCCCTGATGCTCCCGGACAGTTCCGGAGAACAGCTCGTTATCCTGCGCGGATACGCAGCCGGCGCCTTGTATGTATGCTTGCATTGGGTTCATTCCTTTGAAAATACCAGGCTCGAACAATTGCCGCCAAAACCGAAAGAGTTGGACATTACATGCCGCAACGCATTGCCTTTCGAAAAACGCGTTACCGGGCTGAAGGGCAGCTCTTTCATTTGCGTGGTAAAGTTCGCGTTCGGGTAAATGATGCCTTCGCGGAGCGCCCAGGCGGAAAATACCGCCTCGATGCCGCCGCTGGCGCCAAGCGTATGCCCGGTAAAGCTCTTAGTGGAGCTTACAGGCGGATAAGCGGGCGCGAAAAGCCTTTCCACCGCCAGCCCTTCCGAGCTGTCGTTGTTCTGCGTGCCGGTGCCGTGCAGGTTGATATAATCTATCTCTGAAGCCGCGATCCCGCTCATTTTCAGCGCGCCTTCCATCGCCATAAAATTTCCGGTGCCGTCCGGCGAAGAAGCGGTTTGATGATACGCGTCGTTCGCGTTCGCAAAGCCGCTCAACCGGCACCAGGGTTGGATGTTTTTTGCGAACGCATCGCTTACCAGCACCACGTAACCCGCGCCCTCGCCGAGATTGAGCCCGGTACGCGTATCGTCAAAAGGGCGGCAGGGTTGCTGATCGAGGATCATGAGCGTGTTGAAACCGTTGAGGGTGAAACGCGTGAGGGAATCCGTCCCTCCGGCGATCACCACGTCGAGCATGCCGGCGCTTATCATGCGCGCGCCGTACATGAGCGCGTTGGCGCCTGACGAACACGCGGTGCTGATAGTGGACACATGATGCCGGATGCCCAAAGCATCCGCCACCAGCTCCGTTACCGCGCCGCATTCGTGGTGTACTACTTCGCGCAGCCTGCCTTTGGACGCATCGTCGAGAAAGGCTTTCATAAAATCCTCCGTCTTGTCCATGCCGCCAACCGTATTGGCGGACACAAAACCCGCGCGGTACTGCGATATATCGCCCAGCCCGGCGCGCTGCCAGGCTTCTTTTGCGGCGATCATGCTCAGCAAAGCCGTTCTGCTCCAATGTGCGGGCATGCCCGCTTCCCGCGCCAGCTCCGCATTGTCCGCCTTCACTTCCACTACGGGGAAAGTGCCGGCGTGCACGGATTGCAGGTGCTGCATGACGCCCATTCCCGGCTGCATTGCTTCAAACGCAGCAATGCACCGGTCAAGATCATGACCGATGCCGGAAATTACGCCGCCGCCCGCTATCCATACATTGCCGTTCATGCGGTCTTGTTTTGCTGCGCGGTAATATATTCAGCCATCGTGCGAACGGAATAAAAAATTTCCGGTCCTTCCTCCGGCTTGGCGATACGGATGTTGTGATGCTGCTGCAGCAGCACGATCAGCTCCAACGCATCGATGGAATCAAGCCCCAGCCCTTCTTTGAACAAAGGCTGGTCGTTCCCGATGTCTTCCGGTTTTACTTCCTGCAAATTCAATTGCTGAATGATCTGCGCTTTCAGATCTGCCATCAACTTTTCCATATATATTATCTGTACAATTTTTCTATTGCTTCCGCGGTGAAGGGCAAAGCCACTCCCCGGGAGTTCTTTTCCACCAATACCAGCGCGGCCTCGTATGCCGTATGATATTGTTCCACCCAACCGCAAACGCAGGCTTTTATAGCGTCCGCATCCAGCAGCTGCCGCACGTACCCGGTCATAAACTCAATATCGAAGCGGTCGTTGATAAAGAACGCGTTATCGCCCTTGAAATTGTGCCGGATGCTGATATCCCCGATCACGATGTTGGGGAGGGTGTACACGAACAGGGCCGGACTGGCGATGTCGCTCACCGTTTCATAATAACGTTCGTCCGTATCGAGGCTGCTGCTGGCGTTTGCCAGTATCACGCCGGTCTCGCCGGGCGCGTACATGTCCATCGGCACGTTCTGCAGCAGTATTTCCGCGGCTGTCCAGCCCAGCTTGCTGAGCAGGTCCATCTTGTGGAACTTCGGGTACTGGCCGCTGTAACGGTCGTACAGGCTTCGCAGAAATTCCGGCAGCGCCGTATTTTCCTGTTCGAAAACCTTTTCGCCGTTCCTGCTTACCGTGTTGTTGCGGATCGTGCAGGCCGAGGTGATATATGCTTCGTTACTCAACAGCAGGTTTTATTTTTTCGGTCACTTCTATCAGGCGCGCCAGTCTTTTCAGCGCTTCGTCGTGATTGCTCACGTACGGGTTGCTTTGGTCCCATACATAACCGGCCAGTACGGAACATATCTGCCGTTTTATCGCCGGGTCGGGATTTTTGCTGAAAAAGATCGTGTCCAGGGTACCTTCGTACCAGGCCATCACGTAGGAGCGGAACACGTTCACACCCTGCGTGGTGGGCTCCATATATTCTTTTTCCCAATCCACCGCTTCGCCTTTCAGCTTCCGTATCACCAGCTTTGCTGCCGTTTGCGCGGAAACCGTAGCCAAAGTTACGCCGGATGAAAAGATCGGGTCGAGAAATTCCGTCACGTTGCCGGTGAGCACAAATCCCTCGCCATAAAATTTGTCGGTGGTGGCGCTCCATGCTTCCAGCTTGCGCGGCTGGAACACGAGCGACACGTCCTTAAAACGTTCTTTCGTATACGGCTCTCCATCGAGCATGGCGCGAAACTGCTCTTCCGGCGTGCCTTTGAAGCGGTCGTGAAAAGTATTGTCGCCCACGAAGCCCACGGAGGTAATGCCGGTGGCGAAGGGGATGATCCATATCCACACGCCTTTTTCGTGCACCACGGCGGTAATGCGGTTGGGCTGGTCGGCCATGGCGCGCCGCGTGTCGATCGTGTGCGCAAAAAGCGCTTTGCGGGACTGGAGAACGGAATTTTTTTCGAGGTTGAACAGTTTGGGGATCACGCGGCCGTACCCGCTGCCGTCTACGATAAAACGCGCTTCGATGAGTCTTTTGTTACCGCTCGCGTCTTCCACCGTGGTAACGGAATCCGAGCCGGAAAACTGTATACCGGTAACGGTCGTTTCATACTCCACCGG
>JBQCFV010000582.1:0-7027 GCA_051958695.1 Chitinophaga sp.
TGTTTTTCCACCAGTTCCGGGATACCGGCGTATACAATGTGAAGCTCGTCGTAAACCCCGGCCTGCCCTGCACGGACAGCACGACGGGCCGCATCAACAATTACCCGGGGCTGCGTTCGGGATTTACGTTGAGCGGCTTGTGCAGGGAAAACCCCGTCTTCTTTACGGACACGTCCAGCTACCGCTATGGCAGCATCGTGTACCGGAAATGGGACTTTGGCGTGCCGGACATATCCACCGACACCAGTAACGCCGTGAGCGTCAATTACCGCTTCCCCGCGGGCGGCGTGTATTCGGTCAATCTCACCCTGCTCACCAACCGCGGCTGCGAAGCGACGGTTACGCAAAACATGCGGCTGTACGAAGTAAATCCCTTTGCGGGCAACGATACCATTCTCGCGCGCGGGCAAACGCTGCAGCTGCAGGGCTCCGGCGGGGATACGTATGCCTGGAGCCCGGGCACGGGGCTCAACGATCCCAACATCAGGGACCCGCTGCTCAACTGGAACAACGAGATCACTTTCCAGCTGCGCGTCAGCAACCAGCAGGGCTGCTTCGGCTTCGATTCCATCAACGTAAAATATTATACCGGCCCCGAGTTTTACATCCCCAACGCCTTCACGCCAAACGGCGACGGCACGAACGATTATTTCCGGTTCATTCCCGTGGGCATAAGGGAATATCACTACTTCAGGATATTCAACCGCTGGGGCCAGCTGGTGTACAATTCGCTAGACTTCCGCCGCGGATGGGACGGTACCGTGAAAGGCCATCCCGCCGCTATCGACACCTACCTCTGGATACTGGAAGGCACCGACCTCAACGGGCAGCGGATTTCCAAAAAAGGAACGGTAACTTTACTGCGTTAAACAGCAAATATGAAGACTGGAAAAATTGCCCTTGTTACCGGCGCCACGGCCGGTTTCGGAGAAGCCTGCGCAACGCGGTTCGCAAAAGAAGGATATGATCTCGTGATCACCGGCCGCAGGGCGGAAAGGCTCGAAGCGCTGAAAACGCAGATCGAAAAGGAATACGGCGTGCGGGTACGCACCCTGGCCTTTGACGTACGCAATAAAGAAGCCGTCGAATCCGCGCTCAACTCGCTGGAAGACAGCTGGAAAACGGTCGACGTGCTGGTGAACAACGCCGGTCTTGCGCTGGACCTCTCGCCCATCGACGAAGGGAATACGGAGGATTGGGACACGATGATCGATACCAATGTAAAGGGGCTGCTGTACGTATCGCGCGCGGTGATGCCCTGGATGAAGGAACGGAAACAGGGGCAGATCGTGAACATCGGTTCCACGGCCGCCAAGACCGTGTACGCGAAAGGCAATGTGTACTGCGCCAGCAAAGCCGCGGTGGACGCTATCTCGCAAGGCATGCGCATCGATCTGCTGCCTTACAATATCAAAGTGACGGCGGTGCATCCCGGCGCGGCGGAAACCGAATTTTCGCTGGTGCGCTTCAAAGGGGACGAAAGCCGGGCGAAAGACGTGTATAAAGGTTTTACCCCGCTGAGCGCCGCAGACGTGGCCGATGTGGTGTATTACTGCTGCTCGCTGCCGCCGCACGTATGCATCAACGACCTGGTGCTGACGCCAACGGCGCAGGCGAACGCGTATTACATCCAGCGGTAAAAATTACACATTAGTGTTATTATATAAGTATAATATTTCATCTATATTTGAAATCCCGGTTGAAAAATGTGTTGAACGATCTCCCGGTAACGGCCATGGGCGCCGGTGCCAACCATCATTACCTGAACCGACCGCGACATGATATTCCACACCAAAAGGGTGTGATTTGACGACTTTAGTATCCTATAATCCTATAACCATATCCCTATGCTGACATTTGTTATGATGTACATCCTCAGGCTGTACTATCCTAGAATCAAAGAATTTCTGAGCTTTTATTTCGACAGCTCACGCCGGAACAACTATGGCCGCTGGGCCATGCGCCAGACCTGGAAGGGTAAAGAACAATACTCTTTCGGCTACAACTGAAAATCAAGTTTTTCATAAAAAAGACCTTCGGCATCCGAAGGTCTTTTTTAATTACGCAGCATGGTTCCCGTTGAATGATGTTTGCTGCCCGTATATGCGTCCAGGTTAAATGCGGTTATAATTTCAGGCTTCTCACGTACACGCCTTCTTTCCCGTTCTTCGTTTTTTTGTAGGCTACCAGCACTCCTTCGCCCGTTTGCTCCACCACGGGGAAACCGGCGGATTCTTCTGCGGGCGTGAGGAAATCGCGTTCCAGCGTTTTGCCGTCCGCGGATTTATGCAGGATGCCGATGCGGTTGCCGGTAGTGCCGGCCGCTTCGTCCCACACCAGCGCGAGGTCGCCTTTGCCCAGCACGGCGAGCTGCGGGTGTTTGGCAGTGGGCAGTGCGCTGATGTTTTCCTTGCGGGTATACGAAATACCATTGTCGGGGCTCTGGCAGTAGAATACGCCTTCGCCGCCGCCCATGGTGAACCATGCAAAATGAAGCCCGTTGGCGTTGCGTACCATGGCGGGCCCGGTATGCGGGCAGCCGTTGATGGCCCAGTTGTCCGCGCTGATGCGGACGGGTTGGGTGAAAGTTTCGCCGCCGTCTTGTGAAAAAATATGCACCATATCGCGGACCGTGTCGCGGATGATGTCGCGGAAAGCGGCGTGGAGGCCGCCCTGCGCGTCCACGTACAAAGCCGTGCGGCAGCACTGGCAAACCGTTTGCACGATGGGCCGTTCCCGGTGAAAGCCGGGCGTGCCGCCGGTGGTGGCGATGTAGAGGGTGGAACCTTCGTTTTTGACGAGCTTCCGGTTGTCCAGCCAGATAGCGACGGCTTCGCCGGAAGGCAGCACGGCCATGTCGAAATAACGCTGGTCGTACCCGGCGGTGTCCGTTACCAGCGGCACGGCGGGCTGCCATGTATGGCCGCCGTCCGGGGAAATGGTGTAGAACACTTTGCCGGCGTATTTATTGCGCGGGTCGTTGCTTTGCGTGCCGAACATCGCGATCGCTTCCCCGTTTGGCCGGAAGATCATCTTGGGCATGTTTTCGCCGTGGGGAAGAATGCCCTGCGCGGTGGGAACGGGTTTGCCGGGAGGAAAAGTTTTCCCTTCGTCCTGCGATACGGCGAAATACAGCATCCCGGTCTCTTCACCGGCTTTTTGTTCTACCCAGCTGAGCACCACGTTGCCGGAGGCGTCATGGGTGAAATAAGTGCACGACGCGCTGCGCGTGGTGTCGGACACCGCTCTTTCGTCGCCCGCGGAGATCTGCCGGCTCTGGCAGGCGGCCAGGGCCAGCACACATATGGTAACAAGTCTTTTCATCAGTTTTTACTTTGCTTGCAGGTGAAGGTATACGCCACACCAAAGTTGAACGTGCGGACGGGGCCGGGGCGGTAACTTTTGCCAAAGGCGCTTTTTTCTGCGGTAGTGGCGTACATCACGTTGCCGACGTTGCGGCAGTTCACCCAGCATTCAAACCCGCCAAGAGCATAACCTGCACGGGCGTTGAATAATTCATAGCCGCCGTACTCTTCCGTGTTGGCAGGGTCCATGTAATATTTGCCTACATGCTGCCACTCCAGGCCCAGGCGGATGCCTTTGAGAAAAACAGGCTTGTACGTAAGCTCTGTATTCATGATGAGATTGGGCGAGCCGTTCATGCGGTTGCCGCCGTATTGTTTGCCCTTGTCTTCATACTCGATAAATTCATGTTTTGCTACGGTGCCGCCTGTACGAAAAAGTATCGATTTTACCGGTGCATACCGCAGGTTCCATTCCACGCCGCTATGGCGGGTTTCGCCGGCATTCCTGTTTTCGGAGGAATTGTCCGCCAGCCTGACGCTTACGATCTCGTTCACGCCGTCCATACGGTAAATGCTTACGTCTACATACCCTTTGCCGGCCGCAAAAGCGAACCAGCCGCCGGCTTCGTAGTTGTGGTAAGTGGCCGGTTTAAGCACGGGCACTTTTACGCCGCGGTACAGCTCCGAAATATTCGGCGGCGCGAAACCAACGCTGTAATTGGCGTAGAGCCCGCGGTCGCGGCCGAAATCGTACGTAACGCCGAGCTTAGGGCTCCACGCTTTGAAATGATTGCGCTCGTCCGGCGAGCCGGTAAAAGCGGATGGCGGAAGGTGATTGTCAAAATTGTAATCCATACGGTCGTACCGCAGGGCTGCAACAAGCTTCAGCTTTTCCAGCGGGCTCATTTCCGCCTGCACGTAGGCGGCGGTATTCAGCAGACCGGCGCGGTAATCCGTCAGCACGGAGTCGGTGGGCGTATAGCCGGTGAAATACCCTGCCGCATCGCGGTCCACTTCGATGAACTGCGCGAAGTAGGTGGCAGGGCTGTAATCCATACTGAGCCCGGCGATGAGCGAAGCCTTCTTCCAGCTGAACTCTTTTTTATGCTGCACCAGTAAACCGTAGCTGTTGAACTGGTCGTTGTTGATCTCGCCCCTCGCCTTCAGCGGGTCGCTGGTGGTTTTGATCGCATAGAAAGGGTTCTGCCCGATCTCGTTGCTGCGGTAGAACGCGGTGAAACGGGTGCTGTTGTTATTGTTCCAGGTATGACCGAAAGTACTGCGCGCGCGGAACGCTTTTACCAGCCGGTATGAAAACGTGTGGAAACTTTTGTAGTTGCGGGAATAGAAGTTCGTGCTGTCCACCCCGCCGGTCTGGTCGGTTTTGTAATCAATATAACTAACGGCGTTCGTCCAGTTGCTGCGGTCGCTGATGCGGTATTCCGTTTTCAGCGTCAGCGCCAGCTTGCGGAAATCGCTATGATCGATGTATCCGTTGCGCTGGTCGGCGTAATACCCGCCCACGAGCACGCCGAGCTTGCCGCTGGTGGCTGACAGGGTGAAGTCCGTTCTTTTATATCCCTGGTCGCTCATTTCAGCCTGCACCTTTGCCGTAGGCAGCAAGGTGGGCGATGCCGTGATAAAATTGACGGCGCCGCCTACCGCTTCGCTGCCATACAACGAAGAAGCAGGCCCGCGTATCACTTCGATCGTTTTCAACGCCGCCATATTGATCTCGATGAGCGCATTATGATTAAAATCGCCGGTGGTGCGGATGGGAATACCGTCCTCAAGGTAAAGAAAAAGACTGCGGTAACCGATGGGCTGGCGCACGGCCATGGTATGCTGTTCGTTGCCGAGGTCTACCATGTATACGCCGCTCACTTTGTTCAGCAATTGTTCCAGCGAGGTGGCTTTTGTTTCGTGCAGCACTCTGGTAGAAATAGTGCTGATGGCCACGGGCGCGTCCGTGCGGTATTGTTTGCCTCGCCCGGCGGATACGATCACTTCGTTTAGCCGTGTGGGCAGCGGTTCGAGATAGATCGTCAGGTTCCGGCTGTCGTTCACGGCCATTTGCAGGGGCGCGTACCCGACGATGGAAACGCGGATGGAATCCGTTTCCGCTACGCCGGTGAGGGAAAACCTGCCGCGGTAGTCGGACAGGCAGCCGCCGCCGGCCGCGCGGATGCTTACGCCGGGGAGCGCTTCGCGGGTTTGGGCATCAATCACCCTTCCCTCCACAGCCTCCTGCGCAAAACTTGAAAAGCTGCAAAGCGTCAGGCATATGAGAAAGAATATGCGATGCATGGGTTTGCTTTAAACGTTTACGTATTGGGGCACCATTACGTTGCCGGACGTACCGTTCCTGCGGGAAGGCAAGCGGACCGGGCCGTATGATGCTCCCGGTGCTTCGCGGCCCGCGCGCCGTATCTGCGCCGCGCGTTTGACGGGAAAACATTTGCCCGCCGGTCATACGGTTTACGGAACACAATTCCGTGCAACGTTGTGCAAAGTTGCGCTTTACCCTTCAGGCGGGTAAGCGTAGCATGTATGAATTGAGGAGAATCAGGCCCGGG
The DNA here is from genome assembly GCA_051958695.1 of Chitinophaga sp. GTDB lineage: Bacteria > Bacteroidota > Bacteroidia > Chitinophagales > Chitinophagaceae > Chitinophaga. The sequence goes on from JBQCFV010000582.1 coordinate 5,882, forward strand.
GCGGGTGAAATACCGCATAAAGCGGGCGGGAGGGAATGTAGCCGGTGCCTGCAGCGTAAAGTTCAACGATGGTAACGGCAGGGTTGAAAGTAAAGTCTGCCGCCACTTCCGAGATGATCACCTCGTACTTGTCCTTGACGGCGTTGCCGGTCTGTTCTTTCTGCGTTTCCTGCTTCATCTTTTTCATGAGCTGGCATTGGCCGTTACAGGCGAGCTGCGGTTTGGCCCTGTTGATGCAAAGCACCTTTGCGATGTAGTCCTGGTTGAGGAAAAATTCGGCCAATACCAGCCCCTTGCCGAATGTTTGCAACATCAGCCCGGTAAGAACGGTTATGACGAACAGATACCTCATAGAACGCCTCAAAAGTACGGTTTAAGACGATGGGTTGAAATGATTTCGGTCATTTCGGGGAAAAACAGGCGGCAGGGAACATCCCTTCATTGTAAAAAGGCCGTCTGAAAGGATATGATGCCAGGCTGCGAACATATTCCTTCCGTGCAAAAAGCGGTCTCCTTCTCAATAGTAATTCGTGTAAAGCTTATTGCGCCAGCATAAACCTCAGCGTGATCCCGCCGCGCGTATTCGTTACCGGGTACGCGGTGGAGATCACCGGTATGGTCTGCCTGCGGTCGTAGAAAAATTTGATGTTGAGACGGTTGTTCACCACGTAATCGATGGACGGCGCGATGCTGATCACTTTCTGGCCGCTGGTGGGTATCACGAGGTCGGCGTCCAGCCGGTTGTTCACGGTTTTGTCGTCGCGGAAGCTGAGGTCGAGCCTGAAGTTGAGATCGTTTTCCAGCCGTTTCCCGCCGTCCTTCCCGATCCTGATCGGCATGGGCAGCCCGCGCACGCGGTAACCGCCGCCCACGGTGATCTCACTGGAACGCATTTCGCTCAGCTGGTAATCGATCAGGCTGAGGCTGAGCGTGCGGCTCTTGCGGAAACCTACGCGGAGGTTCAGCGAGTTGGTGAAGGTCATGTCTGCTTCCAGCAGTGGCACGAACTGCTCGGTGATGGTGAGGTTCGGCACGAGGAAGTAAGGCACGTAGTTGCCGCTCACGCTGTCCCTGAACGCGGGGTAGCCGAGTATCAGCGGGTCGTAGAACACGAGGGCCGTATTGTAGGAGTTCATGCTCAGCAGG
>JBQCFV010000583.1:0-6203 GCA_051958695.1 Chitinophaga sp.
CGGAAGCGGCAGCGACAAAGCTGAAAGAAAAATACGGCATACAGCGCGCGCAGATCATGTTCAATTCATCGCATACGCATTCGGGGCCGATGATATGGCCCGCGCTGAGCGTTATCGGCGATTACGATGCGGCTACTATATCACGGTTCACTGCATACGCGGTGAGTCTTACCGATAAGCTCGTAGCAGCCGTGGATATGGCGATGCAAAACCTGGAACCCATGCAGCTGAGCCATGGCACGGGCAATGCGGCATTCGCAATGAACCGCCGCTACAAGGCAGGAATAGACGCCGCTACCGGGAAGGAAAGAAGCAACCGGACCGATCACGACGTGCCCGTACTGCTCGCGAAAGATGCGCAGGGCGTTGTGAAAGCGGTTGTGTTCGGTTATGCCTGTCATAATACGACGATGACCGGCGTGCACAATACGATCAACGGCGATTATGCTGGTTTTGCGCAGATCGAAGTGGAAAAAACATACCCCGGCGCCACCGCTTTGTTCGTGCTGGGCTGCGCCGGCGACCAGAACCCAGCGCCGAGGGGAACGCTGGAACTGGCGGAGCGGCACGGAAAGGAGCTGGCGGCCGCAGTGGAAAAAGTTATATCAGGAAAAACCGAAAATATCGGCGCGCCTTTGCGCAGCGCTTTCATCAGAACGGAACTGCCCTATCAGCCGGTAAAGACGCAAACCTTCCAGGAAGAATTGCAGCATGGAACGAAATACGAAAAACGGCGCGCGAAGCTCATTATCGAAGCGATGGACAAAGGCTGGGATCTCTCCAATCACAACTACCCCGTGCAGGCCCTGCGCATCGGCAACAAGCTCACCATCCTGTCGCTGAGCGGCGAAGTGGTGGTGGACTATTCGCTGAACGCAAAGAAAAAATATCCAGGCGAAAATCTTTTTGTAGCCGGCTATTGCAACCAGGTAGTGTGTTACATCCCCACGGAAAGGATCATCGAAGAAGGCGGCTACGAACCGGTGTCGAGCCAGATGTATTACGGCATGCCCGGCCCTTTCGAAAAAAGCGTGGAGGCAAAAGTGAACGCGGCGATCAGCACGGTCATGCAAAAGGTCGGACTACACAAATAACAACGTTATGCTACAACGAGCCCTCATTTGCAGCTGCCTGATGCTGGCGGTCGCCTGCGCGAGCAATAAAGCCGGCCAGCGGAATGACACCGGTAAAACGCAGCCGCTGGAAAACACCTACGGCACCTACGGCGCGCCGCCGCGGCTGGAGAGCGGCAGGGTGAACATGGAGCAGCTGCTGGCCGAGCTGAAAGAGCTCAGCGCGACCACGTATCACTGGCTGATCTGGCAGTATGAAAATGACTGGGACGATCTGAAAATATTCCTGCCGCTGGCGCGCAAAGCGAACATCAAAGTATGGGTGACGGTAGTGCCGCCGACTGAATCGAAGCCCATCGCAAAATATTCTTCCGAACCGTACCAGACGGATTACCGGAAATGGGCGGAAGAATTGGCGCGCCTCAGCCTGAAAGAACCGAACCTCACGGCCTGGAGCATAGACGATTTTGCGCACAACCTGAAAACGTTCACGCCATCGTACACGGACTCGTGCCTGCGGGCGGCAAAGGCCGTCAACCCGCGCCTTTTATTCGTGCCCTGCGTGTATTACCGCCAGATCACGCCGAAGTTCGCGGCCGATTACGGACGGCTGCTCGACGGGCTGTTGTTCCCCTACAGGGCCGAATCCGCCGGCGCCAATCTGAAAGACCCGTCGATGGTGGAAAGCGAGATCGCGGCTATTCGAAAACTGTTCAAACCGGGCATGCCCGTGTTCATAGATATATATGCAACCGCGCATTCGAGGCTGGGCGCTTCCACGCCCGAATATGTGCGGCAGGTGTTGGAATACGGCAAACTATATGCTGACGGTGTGCTGATCTACTGCCACCAGGACCCGGTAAGGTCCGCCGAAAAATACAATATCATCAAGGAAGGATTCGCCAGGCGCTGATCGGAATCAATTAATCAAAGAAAGGTTTTACTTCCCCGTCTGCTCCATTGTCGTGTACGTACCCGTAGCTGGTCGAAATTTTATCAATCATAACTATTCTGCTATGGAACGCAAGTGTATTCATTTTTTTGCTGCACTTCTCCTGGCCGTGTGTACCGCCCTAATGCTCCCGTTCCCGTCTTACGCGCAGGCTCAGCCCGTGGTTACAGGACTGGTGGTAGAAAAAGGCACCAACGGCGCCATGAAGGGAGTGACAGTAACCGTCAAAAACAGCAACCGTAAAACCTATACCGGCGATGATGGGCGTTATTCCATCCAGGCCGGTGCGGACGACATTCTCGTGTTCACGTTCATCAGCATGGCGCCGGTGGAAGAAAAAGTGAACAGCCGAACGGTCGTGAACATCGTCATGGAAACAAAGGAATCCGACCTTGGCGAAGTGGTGGTGATCGGCTACAACACCATCCGCAAAAAAGACCTGACCGGCGCGGTAGGGCAGGCGGACGTAAAAGACATGAGCAAAGCGCCCGTGGCCAGCTTCACCGAAGCCCTCGCGGGACGCGTGGCGGGCGTACAGGTATCGAGCGCGGACGGGCAGCCCGGAGCCGGTGTGAACATCGTGATACGCGGGCCCGGCTCGCTCACGCAGGACGTATCGCCGCTGTACGTGATAGACGGTTTCCCCGTGGAAGACCTTGACCCGGCCACGCTGAACATGGACGACATCGAATCGCTGTCTATCCTGAAAGACGCATCGTCCACCGCCATCTACGGCTCCCGCGCGGCCAACGGCGTGGTATTGATCCAGACCAAAAGAGGCCGCTCCGGCAAAGCTTCCGTTTCCTTCGGCGTGTCCACCGGCTTCCAGCTGGAACGGAAAAAAATGGAGCTGATGAGCCCTTACGAGTACATCCGTTATCAGTTGGAAAGGTTCCCTTCTACCAGCGAAGGCTGGCGTTATCTCACGGAAGGCAAAACGCTGGAAGATTATAAGAACGTGAAGGGGGAAGATTTCCAGGACCACGTATTCACCAAAGGCAGAGTGAACATCTACAACCTGGCCGTAAGAGGCGGCAACGAGCAGACGACCTACTCCGTTTCCGGCTCGCTGTTCGACCAGGACGGGATCATCATCAACACCGGGCTGAAACGTTACACCGCGCGCATGTCGCTGGACCATAAGGTGAGCAAACGCATCAAAGTGGGCTTCACTACCGGTTATTCGGACGTTACCACGTGGGGGCAGAACATCAGCAGCACGCCTACCAGCAGCACGTCCAGCTACGTGATGTTCCGCACCTGGGCCTACCGCCCCATCGGTTTCCCGGATTCCGACATCAATCTCGTGGAAGCGCCCGCGGACGAATCGTCCGTGAACGCCAGCGATTTCCGCATCAATCCCGTGATAGACCTCGAGAACCAATATCAATATAATTACAACAAACAATTCGAAGGGCTCGGCAACGTGAGCATAGACATCTTCGATGGTCTTGTGCTAAAAGTAAGCGGCGGCGTGAGAAGGAACGAATACCAGTACGACAAGTTCTTCAACTCCAAAACCACCAAAGGCAGCCCCACGAACCCCAACAACCCGGACGGCGTGAACGGCTCCATCCGTCACACCCAAACCAGCAGCTGGTCGAACGAAAACACGCTGACCTACACAAAAACCTTCCGCCAGAAACATACGCTCACCGCGCTGGGGCTGCTCACTTTCCAGAAAAACAGGATGATCTCAGACGGTTATTCGGCCCGCCTGCTGCCCAACGAAAAGCTCGGCATCGCCGGTCTGAACGACGGCATCGCGAGTGATCCCGTTTCGACGCGCTCGCTCAATTCGCGCCAGTCTTACGGCGGCAGGCTGGATTATAATTATGATTCGAGGTATATGCTGACGCTGACGTTCCGCGCCGACGGCTCGTCGAAGTTTGCACCCGGCAACCGCTGGGGATACTTTCCCGGCGCTGCGGTGGCCTGGAACATGCACAACGAAAAATTCTTCGGGGACCAGCGTTTGATCAGCAATTCAAAGCTGAGAGGGAGCTTTGGCATCGTGGGCAACGACCGCGTAGGCGATTTCAGCTATATCTCCGCGCTCACGACCAGTATCGACGGGTATTCGTTTCACAACGCCACGCCGCTGCTGATGGTATATCAATCCAATCTCGGCAACGAAGACCTCACCTGGGAACGCACCATTTCCACGGACATCGGGTACGAACTGGGCCTGCTCAACAACCGCATCGAATTTACGGTGGACGTGTACAAACGCACTACGGACGACCTGCTGCTGAATGCGCAATTGCCGCCCACCAGCGGCTTTGGCTCGGCGTACAAGAACATCGGCAAGATCGAGAACAAAGGGCTGGAGCTCACGCTCAGCGCCAGCGTGGTCAGTGCGAAGGATTTCAGCTGGGAAAGCAGCGTCAATATCACTTTCAACAAAAACAAAGTGCTGGCCCTCACCGAAGGCCAGCGCTCGCTGGACAATGCCGTGAGCACTGACGTGAACTACAGCGATTACCTGTATACTTCGGAGATCGGCAAACCGTCCGGCATGATCGTGGGGTATGTGTGGGAAGGGAATTATCAATATGAGGATTTTAACAGCCCTGCGCCGGAAGTATACGTGCTGAAGCCGGAAGTGCCCGCCAACGGCCGGCCGCGCAATACCATCCGCCCCGGCGACGTGAAATACCGTGACCTCAACGGCGACGGCAACGTGAACGCGGACGATAAAACGATCATCGGCAGGGGGCAGCCCATTCACACGGGCGGTTTTGTGAACAACTTCCGCTACAAGGGTTTCAGCCTGAACGTATTTTTTCAATGGTCGTACGGCGCGGATATTTACAATGCGAACCGTATCACCTTTGAAGGCAATACCAACGGCCGCCGCAACATGAACCAGTTTGCCAGCTACGCCAACCGCTGGACGCCGGAGAACCAGACCAACGAACATTTCAGGGCAGGCGGCGAAGGCGTGATCGGTTATCATTCGTCGAAATACCTGGAAGACGGATCGTACCTGCGCCTGAAAACCGTATCGCTCGATTATGCGCTGCCATCGCGGCTGATGAGAAAAGTGTACATGAGCAACCTGTCCCTGAACGTAGCGATGCAGAATATTTTCACCTGGACGAAATACACCGGCCTGGACCCCGAAGTATCCACCCGCAACAACATTCTCACGCCCGGCTACGACTATTCCGCGTACCCGCAGGCGAGGACCGTCACCTTTGGGCTGAAGGCAAATTTTTAATCGTTTAAAATCTTCAGGCATGAAAATCAGATATTTCATTTTGCTGGGTTTTATCATACTTTCTTCCGGGTGCAAAGACTTCCTGGATACCAAACCGGAGGACGCGCTTTTCCCCGGCAACTATTATCAAACCGCCGAGGAGCTTGATTTTGCGCTCACATCGGTATATCATACGCTGGGTTCCAATTCCATCTACGGCAACAATGCGCTGTACCTGCTCGGCTGGTCGGCGGACGAAGGTTTTATGAACCGCAGCAGCATCGCCACCGGCGCATTCAGGTTAAACCACTCGCCCGGCGACGGTTATGTGACCGCTTTCTGGAGAGAACTGTACAACGGTGTAAACCGTGCGAACCTGCTGCTGGAGAACGTGGACAACAACACCTCCATCCCGGAGGAAAAAAGAAAAACCGTGAAAGGCGAAGCGTTGTTCCTGCGCGGGTATCTTTATTTCCTGCTGGTGCAGAACTTTGGCGGCGTTCCGCTTAAGCTTGCTTCCAGCAAATCTGCGGTGGACGTGCATATCCAGCGGGCGACGGTAAAAGAGACCTACGATCAGATATTGCAGGACATGACCGAAGCGGAAGGGCTGGTGCAGGATATTTCGGTGTTAGGCTTTGGTGGAAGGGTGTCCAAATCCGCCGTACGCGGTATTTTGATGAGAGTGAACCTTTACATGGCCGGTTACCCGCTAAAGGAAACCGCGCGTTATGCGGAAGTGATCAAATGGGGTGACAAGATCAGGCAGGACGCGGCTTCCGGTCATGCGCTGAATCCCAGCTTTCCCGGTATTTTTATCACCATCGCGCAGGAGAAATACGATATTAAAGAAAGCATCTGGGAGATCGAATTTATCGGCAACGGAAGCGAGCCTTATACTGAAACCGGCCGCAACGGCTGGATCAACGGCATCGCCACAAAAAATACCAATACCGGGCGGTCGGACGCTTATATG
>JBQCFV010000584.1:0-7553 GCA_051958695.1 Chitinophaga sp.
TCCCGTAAATGCCGCCCTGTATTGTTGCCGAATTTAGCGGTCCGAATTTTAAGCCCCATTGCGGGCGCGGTTCGCTAAAAAAACCTGTATGAAAAAATACTTTTTCCTCCTGGCCTGCCTGCTGGGTACGCTGAACATGGCCGCCGCGGCCGAAGACGGCGTAGCGGGCGCAGGTAACATCGCCGGCGTCATTACTACTTCAGACGGGCAGCCGGCCGTATCCGTAGCCGTTGAAGTGGAAGGGCTGCGGAAGAACGCGATCTCCAACAGCAAAGGTCATTTTCTGATCAAAAATGTGCCCGAAGGCCCGCGCCGCGTGCGCATCTCCCTGCTCGGCTACGAAACCGTCATCCGCGAAGTGACCGTGGAAAGCGGCGCCACCGTAACCGTGAACATACAGCTGGAAGTATCGCAAACGCAGCTGAAAGAAGTGATCGTGATGGACCAGCGCAACCGCCTGGCGAATAAAAATTCCTCCTATGTGGCGCGCATGGACCTGAAGAACCTAGACAATCCGCAGTCTTACGCCGTAGCCACCAAAGAGCTGCTGCTCGAAAAGAACGTGCAGGATTACCAGGCCGCGGTGCGTTCCATTCCCGGCATCGCGCTCAGCACCGAAAGCTACCAGGGCATCGCCGAAGCCACCATGCGCGGCTTCACCTCTTCCCCCTACCTCCGCAACGGCATTTATTTCCTGAACCTCGTTTCCAGCGACCCGCAGAACATCGAGCGGCTGGAAGCCGTGAAAGGCCCGGCCGGTACCCTGTACGGCTCGCAGGGTGTTAGCTATGGCGGGCTTATCAACAAGGTGACCAAAAAACCGCAGAAACGCCGCATGGGCGAAGCCGGCCTCAGCATCGGCTCTTATGGCTTCAGCAGGCTGACGGCGGATTTTAATACCCCGCTCAACGAAGACCAGACCGCCCTGCTGCGCGTGAACGCTGCCGCCAGCCGCGAAGGCAGCTTCCAGGACGCCGGGTACAACCGCTCCCTGATGCTCGCGCCCAGCCTCAGCTACCAGGTGAACGACCGTTTCGGGATATTGATAGACGCTGAGCTGAGCAGCGTGAACCGGCCCTCGCTCATTGGATACCCCGTGTACAGCGCGTCTGCCGCAGGTTACGACCGCTACGACAAAATACCGCTGGACTATTTCAAAACATACGGCACCAATCGCGCCGATTATCCTCCCAGCGTTACTTATAATTTCTTCGGCCAGCTGAATTACAAGCTTGCCAAAAACTGGACGCTCAGCACCAACATCGCGGTGGCGGATTTCAACTTCAACGGCGGCACCATCGGCCTCACGCTCAGCGCGCCGGACACGCTGCTGCGCGACCTGTACGATTTTTACTGGGAATACAACAGCTTCGAGATACAGCCGAACCTTACCGGCGAATTTCACATCGGCAGCGTGAAGAACAAAGTGCTGGCCGGTCTCGATTATCAGCATATCAGCACCGTAGCCACCGGTTATTTTGTAGGCCCGCTGGACAAATTCAACTTCACCGGTTCCTACCCGCTGTTCCCCGTAAAAACCATCCGCGCCTCGCAGGAATACAGCGATGCGTACTACGAAGCGGACTTCAAACAGAAAGCATACGCCGCTTATATTTCCGACGTGATCAGCTTCACTGACCGCCTGAACCTGTTGCTCAGCCTGCGTTACGACCGGTATGAAGACGGCGGCTACCAGTACCGCGGCGCTCCCGAAGGCCCCGCAGGCCCGGACGACGGCGCTTTTGCGCCCAAGATCGGCGTTACTTACCAGGTGCTGAAAGATAAAATGACGCTGTTCGCCAACTACATGCAAGGCATCAAATACGTAGCGCCGGATATGAATGGCAACGTGTTCAACCCCGAAAGGGCCAGCCAGCTGGAAGGCGGCGTGAAGATCGATCTCATCAGCGGCAAGCTCAGTTCCACCATCAGCTATTACGACATCGAGGTGAGGGACAAGGTACGCCCCAGCCCCGGTAACCCGAACATTTCCGTGCAGGACGGCACGCAGGAAAGCAAAGGCGTGGACGTGGATATCATCGCCAGTCCTGTAGCGGGTTTCAATATCGTGGCCGGTTACGGGTACAACAGCAGCAAATTCAAAAAAGATGCAGCGGGTAAAGAGGGCAAACGCCCCCTTGGCACGCCGCTCAATTCGGGCAATATCTGGCTGAGCTACACCCTGCAGCATTCCGCGCTGAAGGGGCTGGGCATCGGCGCGGGCGCGGTGTACAGCGACGAATACTTTGGTACGGACGATAACGATATCGTGATCCCCGGCTTTACAGTGATAAACGCCAACGTATTCTACAACCTGCCCAAATTCAGGCTGGCATTGAGCATGGACAATATTACCAACAAACGTTACTGGAATATTTACGGTACGCCGCAGATGCCGCGCAGGCTGATGGGCTCCGTTACCTTCCGTTTTTAGCATGGGTTGCGATAAAAAAAATTAGGTAACTTTTAAGTTACGTGTTACATTTGTGTAACTTAAAAGTTACCTAATTATGGAAAGAGCGATCACGCACACCTGGTTTTTCCCGCACGCCCCGGAAAAGGTGTGGGATTACCTGACTAAACCCGAGCTGCTCTCGCAGTGGCTGATGGAAACGGACATCCGGGCGGAAGTGGGGAACCGGTTCATGTTTCACACGAGGCCCATCGTGAAGTTCGGTTTCGACGGCCGCATCTTTTGCGAAGTGCTGGAGGTCGATCCGCACAAGCGGCTGGTGTACAGCTGGAAAGGCGGCAACGGCAAAGGAAAGACCACCCTCGATTCCGTTGTTACCTGGACGCTGCTGCCAAAAGACGGCGGCACCGAGCTGACGCTCGTGCATAGCGGGTTTAAAGGGATCATGAATTTTATGTCGTACCTCGTGATGAACAAGGGCTGGCTGAAGATCGCCAAACGGTTTTTGAAAGAACTAAATCAATCCGCCCATGCCGCAGCCGACTCCTGACGTATTCCAGGCCATAGCCGATCCCAGCCGGCGGCAGATATTGCAGCTGCTGATGAAAGACAGTCTTACCATCAACGCGCTGGCGGAGAATTTCGACATGAGCCGGCCGGCCGTTTCTAAACATGTGAAGATCCTTAACGACGGCGGCTTTATTTCCATCCGCAACATCGGCCGGGAACGGTATTGCATTTTGCGGCAGGAGGGGTTTAGCCAGCTGCAGGAATGGATCGGTTTCTTTGACGCGTTCTGGTTATCGAAGCTGCGAAAGCTGGAAGCATTGCTGGACGGGAAAGAACGGCAGGGATAGCGGCGGAGGTATTGCCCGGGTGCGGCGCGCGAATATCGTGCAATACTGCATGATTGCCCGTTTCATTAGGAAAACGTCTCGTTTCCGGGGGAAGCCGGAAGTGCTGCTGACTGATAAGAAAAGGCATATGTAAAGTTAGCCGCGGAATTTATTATCTTAATAAGATGAATACGCGTTCAGTCATCCTTTGTCTTCTCGCCGGCTTTATGCTGCCGGTCAAAGAAACCCGCTCGCAAACCCGTAAAAGATCCGCTCCCAATATCATCCTCATCCTTGCGGACGATCTCGGTTATTCCGACATCGGCTGTTATGGCGGAGAGATCCGCACACCCAACCTCGACCGTCTCGCGGCAGGCGGGCTGCGTTTCAGCCGGTTCTATAACACTTCCCGCTGCTGCCCCACCCGCGCCGCTTTGCTGACCGGTCAATATAACCACAACGCCGGCATCGGCAACATGACCTCCGACCAGCAACTGCCGGGCTACCGCGGCGCGCTGGGCCGCGATGTGGTCACGATCGCCGAAGTGCTGAAAGACGCGGGTTACCGCACCGCCATGTCCGGCAAATGGCATGTGTCCAACACCATCGAAGCACCCACGCGGGAAGCGCAGCTGCGCTGGCTGAACCACCAGGCCGAACGGCCGTTGTTCTCACCTATCGATCAATACCCGGTGAACCGGGGCTTTGAAAAATATTTCGGCACCATCTGGGGCGTGATCGATTTTTTTGATCCCTTCAGCCTGGTAAGCGGCACGGAGCCGGTGAAGCAGGTGCCTGAAGGTTATTATCACACGGACGCGATCAACGATACCGCCGCAAAATATGTAAGGGAATTTAGCAAAGGGGAAAAACCGTTCTTCATCTACGTGGCCCAGAACGCGCCGCACTGGCCGCTCCAGGCCAAACCTGCGGACATCGAAAAATATAAGGACACCTACACGGCAGGCTGGGACGCGATCCGGAAAGCGCGGTACGACCGGCTCGTGCGCTACGGTCTTGTAGACCCGGAGAAAGCCCCGCTTTCGCCGCGCGTAAAGAATGATCTGTCCTGGGAAAACAATCCCGATAAAACATGGGACGCCCGCGCGATGGCCGTACATGCCGCCATGGTGGATTGTATGGACCAGGGCATCGGCCGCATCGTCGCCGCGCTGAAAGAGACGGGCGAGCTGAACAATACGCTCATCCTTTTCCTCAGCGACAACGGCGCCAGTCCCGAAGATTGCTCCCGTTACGGAAAAGGTTTTGACAGGCCCGGCGAAACGCGCGGCGGCAAGGAGATCGTATACCCGACGGATAAAAAAACAATGCCCGGCCCGCAGACCACTTTCGCGTCTATCGGGGAACGATGGGCGAATGTGGCTAACACGCCGTACCGGTATGCAAAAATGGAATCTTACGAAGGCGGCGTACGCACGCCCATGATCGCTTATTGGCCGGAAGGAATAAAAAACAAAGGAGGCATTTCTCCGCAGACCGGCCATGTGATGGACCTGATGGCCACCTTCATCGAGCTGGCCGGCGCGAAGTACCCGGCCGAATACAATGGTAATAAGATATTGCCGGTGCAGGGAAAGAGCCTGGCCGCGGCGTTCAAAGGCAGGAAGCCCGCCGGGCATGAATACCTGTTCAACGAACATATGAACGCGCGTTACGTACGCTCCCGCGAATGGAAGCTGGTATCGCTCACGCGGGATACTACCTGGCGGCTGTACAGGATCAACGAAGAGGAGACGGAGCTGAACGACCTGGCTGCCCGTTATCCCGAAGTGGTAAAAGACCTGCAGGCGCGATGGCGTCAATGGGCGATGAGCAACCGTGTGCTGCCAAAAAAATGATCAGTCCCACAATGTGCCGTCCAGGCCCAGTATCGTGCCCATCCATAGGATGATGAAGTACACGATCACGCTGAGCAGTATCGCCAGCACTTTTTTCCACCCGCCTTCATAACGGAGATGGTCCATAAAATAATAGAACAGTCCGCCCATTGCACCCGCGATGGGAACGATGACCTGCGGCCTGACCATCCAGTATTTGGGCCAGGCGGGGTTGGGCTCGTCCACGCTGAGCAGGAGCAGCGTAATGGGAACAAGGGCGATGGCTGCGCCCTGCAGCATGCGCCTGGTCATTGACGCCGGGTGAACGGGTGCGGAGGACTTGCTGTTTTCTGTCATAAAATTCGGTTTGCGGATTTAATCGAAAAGCACTTTGTATTTCAAAGTTAAATAAATTTACTTTGCATTTCAAAGTATTTTTGAAGAAATGTTCGGGGAAGGGAAAGGAGCTGGCTTTCCCCGTGCGGGGTTAGCGGGGCTGTTATTTAAACATCCTGCCGATGATATTGCTGATCTCTGCGAAATCGCGATGATTGCTGATAGACCGCCGTTCGGGCAGGTTGTCTTCCATTTCGGAGAAGGGGAAGATCAGCAGGTAATTGTTGCCGTGAAGATGCCTGTTAAGAAATTCCGGCACTGTTTTCATTTGCGGGAAGTAAGAGGCGGAACCGGCCTTGCTCATAAATACGATCAGGCCCTCATCTTCCTCAAAGGCGGAGGCGGCTTCCTCGATCTCCTGCCAGTACCGGGCTATTTTAAATTCGGCTTCGAGACTGGATTTTTTGATGATGCGGTCAAGGATGCCAATGATCTTTTGGGTGGTATGAAACGTGAGCCGCACGCCCGAATTTCGCCCGATGTTCCAGATCTTCAGCAGGGCGTGGAAAAATCCCGCTTCTTTTTCCGCATTTTCAGGGATGAATACTACGTATCGTTTTACCGTAGATACCGGTTGCGCCGCATGGTACACCAGCACGTTGATGCGCGGGTTCGTGAGGTAGCCGTAATAAAGGTTGTAGATGAAGGAAGGAGAGAAGCCCTTTTCATCTTCCAGCCCGATGATCAGGTCGGTAATATTCTGTTCCTTCACCACGCTGTTGATGCCATTCACCACATCGTTGTCATAACGCACCAGCGATTGCAGCGGAATGTCCGCCGAGGCGGCCGTATGCACGGCATGGTTCAGCGTTTTTTCCGCGTTCTTTTTGGAAGATTCGTTCTGGCTTTCGTTGATAACGTTGAGCGCGAACAGCTTGCTGTTTTCCCCTTTCGACTTGAGCAGCAATCCCAGGTTCACCATTCTTTCCACCGTTTCCTCGTGGTTGACCGCCAGCAGGATGTTTTCCGTTTCATGCCTGGTCCCCGCGATCGTATCCTCTTTTTCTTCTTCCGCAATGCGCTGCGCGCTGGACATGGAAGTAAAGGAAGATATGGTACAGGAGATCAGTATCAGCAGGATGCTCCCGTTCAGCACATGTTCGTTCAGCAGCCTCACCGGCTCGCCCGCGGCCGTTTCCGAAACGATGATGTTATAGCCGACCATTACGGAAGCCAGCGTTGCCGCGGCCGAAGCGGAGCTCATGCCGAATATCAGCATCCCTTCGTCTTTCGAAAGCCGGAACGTTTTCCGCGTAGCCACCGCCGCGAGGTACTTTCCACCGATGGACGCCACCAGCATGATGCCGGCAACGGTAAGCGTTTCCCAGCTTTTGAGGAACACGCTGAAGTCGATCAGCATGCCCACGCTGATCAGAAAGAACGGGATAAAGATCGCGTTGCCGATAAACTCGATGCGGTTCATCAGCGACGATGCCTGCGGAATCAGCCGGTTTAGCGCAAGACCCGCAAAGAACGCCCCGATGATAGCCTCTATCCCGGCGATTTCGGCCAGCAGGGCGGCCAGGTAGATCATCACCAGCACGAAAATGTATTGCGATATTTTGTCGTCCACGGATTTGAAGAACCATCGCCCGATCAGCGGGAAAACCAGCAGCACCGTCAGCCCGAAAAGGACCATGGAAATGGAAAGCTTCGTCCAGAAAGTGGAATCTACTTCCCCCTGCGTCATGCCTACGATCACGGCAAGCACCATCAGGGAAAGCACGTCCGTGATCATCGTTCCCCCTACCGTGATATTGACTGCGCGGTTCCTCGCGATGCCGAGTTTGCTGATCAAAGGATATCCGATCAGCGTATGGGAGGAAAACAAGCTTGCGAACAGGACAGAAGTGAACAGGGAAAACCCGAGCAGGTAATAGCCACCGGAAAACCCCAGTGCAAAAGGAGCGGCGAAAGTATAGATGGAAAACGTGATGCTCTTCCATTTGTTCCTTTTAAAATCGCCCATGTTTATTTCGAGCCCTGCCAGGAACATGATATAAAGCAGGCCGGTAGTGCCGGTCACCACCACGCTGCTGTCGCGCGAGAGCACGTTAAACCCGTTCGGTC
>JBQCFV010000585.1:0-2422 GCA_051958695.1 Chitinophaga sp.
CGCTGCGCTTCGTCGGTAAACGGCGCCGCGTCTACCTGTTCAAAAAAGATGTTGCAGTTGCGGATGGCTTTGTAATGTTTTTCCCATTCGCCGAAAAGGTTCAGTGCGCCGAGATCTTCAGGGCTCATGGCCTCGGTCACGGAAGTGGTGGTGCCATAGTTGTGGATGAAGCGGCTTTCGTCCGTCATCGAGCTGAGCATTACTTCTTCAAAACCGTGACGCATTTTCGGGTACAGGTCGTTTATATACGCCTGTATCATGTTCGGGTCTTTCCACACATCGTCTTCCGTGTATTCGGTCAGCGGCCGCTTTTCGAGGAAGTCTTTGTTGCAGGCCGTTGTAAGCAGCAATGCGATGGTGAATATACTATAGCTGAGGATTGTGATCGTTCTTTTCATGACGCTTGTTTTAGAAGGTTACATTCAGGCCGAGGTTAAAGATCCTTGTCTGCGGGTAAAACTGCCCGCTGCCGGTGGGCGACTCGGGATCGAAGATCTTCACCTTGTCAAAGGTGATAAGGTTCTGCCCGCTTACGTATACCCGCAGATCGTCCAGCCCGATGCGCGTTTGCAGGGCGTCGGGCAGGGTGTAGCCCAGCTCCACGGTCTTGAGGCGCAGGTAATCCGTGTTCCAGAGCCAGAAGGTGTTCGGGCGGCTTACCCAGTATTCCTTATCGCGGTCGTAGGGCCGGGGCATGGAAGCGTCCGGGTTTTCGGTCGTCCAGCGGTCTTCGGCGATCTTCATCGGGAAGTTGCCGATCAGGCCTGATTCCGTGCGGATGTACTGGCTGGCGCCGGTTGCGCCCTGCCAGAGCATGGTGAGGTCGAAATTGGCGTAATCTGCGGCCAGCGTCAGGCCGTAGTTCCAGATCGGGTATTCGGAGCGGTTCACGCGTACGCGGTCGAGGTCGTCGATCTTGCCGTCGTCGTTCACGTCCTTGAAAATAATATCGCCGGGAATAGCGCCGCCGATGTGCGGGTATTCGTCTACCGCCCGCTGGTCGCGGAAGATGCCGATGGCCTCGTAATAGAGGTTGGCGCCTATCTGCCGGCCGGTGGAGCGCTGCCAGTCGGGCTGGTTAGGCACTTCGTCCCAGAACAGGATTTTGTTGCGTGCGGTGGAAATATTCGCCACTACTTCGTACGTGAATTTGCGTACGGTGCGCCGGTGCGTGAGATGCAGGTCCACGCCCTGGTTCTGCACTTTCCCGATGTTCTCGTCCGGCAGCGTGAGACCGGTGTAAATGGGAACGGAGGCGGAACGCTGGGAAAGGATGCTATGACGACGGGTGAAAAAATATTCCGCTTCGATGCCGATGAGGCCGTTGAACAGTTTGGCCTCGATGGCGAGGTCCATGTTGTTGGACACTTCCCAGGTGATGTTCGGGTTCGGTATGCGCAGCGAGTTGATGCCGGTATTGAGCTTGTCGCCCAGCACCACGCCGCCGGCGGAAATGCCGTACGTGTTCATGTACTGGAACGGGTTGATCTGATCGTTGCCCATCTGGCCGTAGGAGCCGCGGATCTTGAAATAGTCGACGGTGCTGCCGATGGCGGACTTCCAGAAGTTCTCGCGCGAAAGCACCCATCCTGCGGACACGCCGGGGAAGAAACCGAAACGTTTGTTGCGCGGGAAGTTTTGCGAGCCGTCGTAACGCCAGTTAAAATCGAAGAGGTATTTTTCGTCGTAGTTGTAAGACAGGCGGCCGAAATAATTGAGGCGGGCATAGTCGAAGCCGCGGCCGGTATTGTCTTTTTCCTCATTGCTGCCGGCAAACAGCTCGTCTACCGCGCTGGAAATATAATAACGGCGGCGCGCCCAGAAGTTGTCGTTCTTCATTTCGTTCCGCTCTATCGCGAAGATGGCGGAAGTGTTGTGCTTGCCAAAACTTTTGATGTAGTTGATCTTACCGTTGATGGTGATGCTGCTGTTCTGCGCGTAGCTTTCTTCCAGCTCCGGCGCGCTCACGCCTCTTTTGCTGGCTTCCAGCTGCGGCTGGCCGTCGGCGTCGTAACCCTGGAAGGTGTAGAGCGTCCAGGGTTTGATGAACCTTTTGTTGAAGTCGAAATTCTGGTCCAGCGCGAAGTTCGCGTCAACAAAAAGCCCTTCCACTTTCGGGATGTACACGACCACGCCGAGGTTGCTGTTGAGCGCGTACAGGCGGTCGCGCTGATAGCCGATCTCATTGGTGGAGGTTACTACGGGATTGTCGCCGTACTCGATGTCCGGCCCGGGCAGGCCGTTGGGCCAGCGGGCGGCTTCCGTGGGCCTTCCGCGGAGCAATGCGCGGAAAATGGAGCCGGCGCTGCGCGGCGGGAAGTTACGGTCTTCCAGCCTTCCTGCGAGGTCGAGCTTGACGGTGAGATATTTGTTGACGTTCGCGTCCAGGTTCACACGGGCGTTGTGCTGGCGGTACTTCGTG
>JBQCFV010000586.1:0-3514 GCA_051958695.1 Chitinophaga sp.
GGCAGCGCCTATTCCGGCGTGAAGATCTCGCCTTTCTTCGATTCCATGCTGGTGAAAGTGACCGCTTCGGGCCGTACGCTCAGCGGCGCGGCCGCACGCCTTTTGCGCACCCTGAAAGAGTTCAGGATCAGGGGTGTGAAAACCAACATCCGTTTCCTCGAGAACGTGATCACCCACGATACTTTCCGCAAAGGCAACTGCACCGTGGGTTTCATCGATCAGCATCCCGAGCTGTTCAAGCTTTCGCCGATACGCGACCGCGCTACCAAAACGCTCATGTACCTGGCGGACGTAACCGTGAACGGTCACCCCGACGTAAAAGGACAGTACGACGGCCGGAAATTCCGCACGCCGGTCGTTCCTTCGTTCGACCCGCTGGCGCCCGTGCCGGACGGTACGCGCAACAAGCTGCTGGCGCTGGGCCGCGAAGGCTTCGGCAAATGGCTGCGCGATGTAAAGACCGTTTATTTTACAGACACCACTTACCGCGACGCGCATCAGAGCCTGCTGGCCACGCGCGTGCGCACGAAAGACATACTGGCCGTGGCCGAAGGCTATGCGCGCAACAACCCGCAGATCTTCTCCATGGAAGTATGGGGCGGCGCAACGTTCGACGTAGCCATGCGTTTCCTGCACGAGTGCCCCTGGCGCAGGCTGCAGCAAATGCGCGAGGCCATGCCCAACGTGCTGCTGCAGATGCTCTTCCGCGGCTCCAACGCGGTAGGCTATTCCGCTTACCCGGAAAACCTCATCGCGAAGTTCATCGAAAAAGCGGCGGAAAACGGTATCGACATCTTCCGCATCTTCGATTCTCTCAACGATATCGGCGCCATGACGCCCAGCATCGGTTTTGTACGCAACAACACCACTTCGCTGGCGCAGGCCGCCATCAGCTATACCGGCGACATTCTCAATAAAGAGAACAGCAAATACACGCTCAATTATTATCTCGACCTGGCCAAACGTCTGGAAGATGCGGGCGCGCACATGCTTTGCATAAAAGACATGGCCGGTTTGCTGAAACCGCAGTCTGCCACCGTGCTGGTAGGCGCGCTCCGCGATACCGTGAAGCTGCCGGTGGTGCTGCACACGCACGACACCGCGTCCGTGCAGGCCGCCACTTACCTGAAAGCCATCGAGGCAGGGGTGAACGTAGTGGACTGCGCCATCGCATCGCTCAGCGGGCTTACCTCGCAGCCGAACCTCAATTCCATGGCCGCCATCCTGGAAGGCCACGAGCGCAGCCAGCCCATGAACCTGGCTTCCCTCAACGAATACAGCAATTACTGGGAAGACGTGCGCGAGTACTATTTCCCCTTCGAATCGGATATGAAATCGGGCACCGCGCAGGTGTACGAAAACGAGATCCCCGGCGGGCAGTATTCCAACCTGCGCCAGCAGGCCGAATCGCTCGGCCTCGGCGACAAGCTGGAAACCATCAAGCACAACTACGCCGTGGTGAACCAGCTGTTCGGCGACATCGTGAAAGTGACGCCCAGCTCGAAAGTAGTGGGAGACATGGCGCTGTTCATGACCTCCAACAACCTCACCGCCGCGGACGTAATGGACGAATCGCGCAACCTGGCCTTTCCCGCGTCCGTGCAGGGCTTCTTTAAAGGCGAGATCGGCCAGCCTTACGGCGGGTTCCCGAAACAGCTGCAAAAGATCGTGCTGAAAGGGCAGGAGCCTTTGAACGGCAAACCTAACGCGCATCTCGCGCCGGTGGACTTCGACAGCGATTTTGCGGCCTTCCAGCTGAAATACACGCTGGCCGAATTCCTCGATTATCTCAGCTATCACATGTTCCCGAAAGTGTTCGAAGACTATTACCAGCACGCGCAGGTATACGGCAACGTGGAAGCCATTCCCACGCCGGCGTTCTTCTACGGGCTGAAGCTGGGTGAGGAGATACTGATCACCCTCGGCAAAGGCAAGACCATCATCGTAAAGCTGCTGTTCGTAATGCCCGCCGACGAAAGCGGCATGCGCACGGTAGTGTTTGAGCTGAACGGTTACGCCCGCCGCGT
This sequence comes from Chitinophaga sp., assembly GCA_051958695.1. GTDB lineage: Bacteria > Bacteroidota > Bacteroidia > Chitinophagales > Chitinophagaceae > Chitinophaga. The sequence continues at coordinate 2,028 of JBQCFV010000586.1, forward strand.
GCAGGTGCGCGACCGCGCGGTAAAAAGCGAGGTGCCGGCCAACAAAAAAGTGACCAATCCCGAACAGGAAGTAGGCGCGCCGCTGCAGGGCAAGCTGTCGAAAATACTGGTGAAAACGGGAGACGCCATCAATGCCAACACGCCGCTGTTCATTATAGAGGCCATGAAGATGGAAACAACGGTAACGGCTACACGCGATACGAAAGTGAAATCGGTCGTGCTGCGCGAAGGCACCATGGTGCAGCAGGACGACCTGGTGGTGGAGCTGGAATAAAATAATAAGTGTTTGATATGGAGCGGCCCTGCCTTGTGCGGGGCCGTTTTGTTTATACGGTTGTTCGGGGCGCTGCTGGCAGGTCTTCCGGAGCAATAAGAAAGGAGCCCGTATAAAGCAGGAAGGCCGGCCCATCGGCCAGCCTTCATTATTGTGTCGTAAAAAACTGCGTTGTGAAGGCAGCCCGGTCGCCCGGAATGCCGGTCTTCCTTCGAGGTTTAGAACCTTTCCAGCCCGCTGAAGAAGAAATTCCCTTCAATGGCGGCGTTCTCATCGGAGTCGGAACCATGCACCGCGTTGCGGCCGATGGATTCGGCGTAGCGCTTGCGTATGGTGCCTTCTTCGGCCTGCGCGGGATTGGTGGCGCCGATCAGCTTGCGGAAGTCTTCCACGGCATTGTCCTTCTCGAGGATGGCGGCAACGATGTGGCCGCTGCTCATAAATTCAACGAGTTCACCGTAAAAGGGCCTTTCTTTATGCACCGCGTAAAATTCGCCGGCTTTTTCAGCGCTCAGGCGGGTCTGTTTCATGGCTACGATCCGGAAACCTGCTGCGCAGATCTTGTCGAGGATGCCGCCGATATGCCCGTTCTGCACTGCATCGGGCTTGATCATCGTAAATGTTCTGTTGCTCATATTGTGAATTGGTCGTTACAGGGTGAAAAACCGTATTGCGCCGCAAAAGTAATCAGTTTTTGTTTACCCGTAAAAAATTTTGAAATTCTGGCTCAAATGAAGAACTTCGCACTTCGTTTGCATGAACGAAACCAGGTGGCTGCACAACACCTTGTACATTAAAATATTACAGTTTAGGATGAAGCCGATCGAAGAAATTAAGCCGCTGCTGGACAGTCCAAAGAAAGTGGTGGTAACAATGCATCAGAAACCCGATGCTGACGCAATGGGCTCTTCGCTCGCCATGTACCACTACCTGCGGCGCAAAGGGCACGATGTGACCGTTATTTCCCCCACCAATTTCCCGGATTTCCTCAAATGGATGCCCGGCAGCGAAGCGGTGCTGGATTTTGAATCGGCGCAGGAAAAATCCCTGAAAGCGCTGGACGGCGTAGAGATCCTGTTCTGCCTGGATTTCAACAATATGGGCCGCACCAAGAACATGGAGCCCAGGCTGGAGCAGCTGCAGTGCATAAAAGTGCTGGTGGACCACCACCTGGAACCTTCGCCTGAATTTGATTACGGCATCAGCGACACCA
>JBQCFV010000587.1:0-2476 GCA_051958695.1 Chitinophaga sp.
TTTCGGGTTTGCAGTCACGCAGCATAGCTTCTCGCGCTATACCCTCAACACGCTGGCGCAGTATTGCAGGTTCAGGGACTGGGAAGAATTTCAGACCCACTTTTACAAAAAAACGTTCCGGCCGCAGGTGGACGATCAGTCCAAATGGGCGGACATCCGAAAGCGCGCCGCCGCAGTGTCGCATTACACTATGCTCACGCTCAAGAACCGCTGCGGCATGCCGTTTGAAAACACCGTGCCCAGGCAGTACTGTCTTTCGCACATCGAAAGGTTCCTCGAAAGCAGTCACGCCGCCACCGCGCTCATCGCACCCGCAGGCTGGGGAAAATCCCTCGCGCTCGTGCACGCCGCGGAACATTACTGGTTCGGGCGGGACCCCGCGTACCAAAACGACATCTGCTGGTTCATCAACGCGCACGCCGCAGGCAGCCTCCTCCTCAAAGGCTTCTCCCTTTCCGCATGGCTCGACAACCAGCTCGGCCTCGGCAACGGCGACAACTTCCGGGAATATTTTTCCAGTCATGCCAGCGAAAAGAACGGCCGGCTCGTGCTTATCATCGACGGCTTTGACGAGATCGCATTGGGGGCGGACAAGCTGAAGCTCCTTTATAACAAACTGGAAGATTTCGTGTACTCGAACGATCAGCATCCATGGGTGAAAGTGATCCTGTCCATCCGCTCCAGCACCTGGGGCGAAGTGTTCCATCAAAGCCACCTCTCCCCCTCTTTCAGAAAATACTGGTACCTCGGCACCGAGCTGGACGAAGACACCAATACCAACATCCCGCTGCTGACAGACCAGGAAGTAAAATCGGTGCTGTATAATTTCGATTTCGACCCGGCCACCGTGCGGCTTTTTTCGGACAGCTTCCTACAAAAGCTCCGGCATCCCTATTACCTGCAACTCTTTACGCAGCTCAACGCCTCGCCCGAGCAATCGTTCGTAGACGAGCGCCTGAGCCTTTTCGAGATCATCAGCCGGTTCATCCAGCACCGCGTGTTCAGCTCCCCCGCCAATTCGCTCAAAGTGCGCATCATCGACAAAATGCTGCAGCTGCTGGACATGGGAAGGGCCGGGCTGTACACGGACAAATGCGCGCTGCTCAATAAAAACGCCGACCTTTTTCCCGCGTACAAGGAACTGCTGGCGGACAACATACTGGTGGAAGAGAACCTCAGCCAGGAGATCATGTTCAACGTGAAAGTGCGTTTTGCGCACAACTTCCTGCTGGAATACTTCACCGCCATGCATTTTTTATCGCAGCACGAACAGGCGGTAACGGAAAAGCTGCTGCTGGAAGTATTGGATTATTTCCCGCAAAGCCCTTTCCGCATGTCGGTGTTCAAATGGCTTTTGCGTTTTGCCATCGCGGGCAACCAGGCGGACGGCATCCGGCATTTTTTCAACCTGCCCCTTGCTTCCCTTGAAAAAACGCACCTGCTCGAATACCTGGTGCTGCATTACCAGCAGGAAGGCGCGCAGCAATTGCAGCTGTCCGCCATTTTCCCGCCGGGCTATTTCCGCAAGCATCCTTTCAGCCAGTTCATCAACGACGACTTCATCCATTTCAAAAAAAGAAAAGTGCTCAACACGCTGCTGGGCATGGCAGAGTCGCCGGACGACAAACTGAAGATCCGGTGCACGCTGTTCGTAATGGCGCTGATGCAGCTGGATGCGGAACAATGCGAGATAGAGCTGGCGAATATCAAAAAGCTCTGCATGCAGGACGAGCTCGCCGGGGAAATGTGGATCAGCCCCTACGAAGCTTTTCTTTTCGTTTACGAATATCTCAAATTCGGGCAGGCAGACGAGAAGATGAAAGAGAAGATCTACAACTACGCGCAATACTGGAACTTCAACCGGAGCAAGACCATCCCCGTCGCCGACGGAGCGGTGTACCGCGCCCTCTGCCTTATCTTTCTTTCGCTGGGCGATCACCATCAGCTGCTGCTGTTCACCCGCCGGCTGTTCGAGCAGTATCCCGGCATTCTTTTCAACCGCACCGATCCCTTCCACCTGATGATACTTTGCTGGAAAGCGCAGGCGCACATTTCCACGGGCGACATCCAGTCCGCCAAACGCATTAACAGGCATGTGGAGAACGTGCTGAAACATTATTCCTCCGAGTTCTTCAACGGCCGCCATATAGACACGCTTCAGAAAACGATCGCGGCCCAGATACATTACCACGAACAAGAGTTCACCAAAGCCATCCGTTTGGCGGAAACCGTGATGGACATCGCGCAGCGGCTGGACTTCAAGATATTTGTACTCCTGAACTCCGGGGTGCTTAGCCGAATATACCACCAGCTGCAAATGGAAAAGCAGAAAAAGGACGCCATGAGCAAAATGGTGCTCATACGGGACAGCACCTCCTTCAAGCAGGCGGTGCCCGCCTTTGACCACATCTAGCGTCCCCGTGGCCTCCCGGGAATATTGATAGCATTTTAACAATATTTCCGGGAGCGCACCGCG
>JBQCFV010000588.1:0-2255 GCA_051958695.1 Chitinophaga sp.
GAGAACGGCGAGCTGGAAAGGGTCGTGTTCGTAAAAGAGCCCGAAGCCACCATGTACCCGTTCACCCAAATGCCCGAAGACCAAAAGCTGCTGCCGGGTTTCAAATGGGTGATCGAACGCAATCCCAAATCGAAATACGAGCTGATCGGGCAGTAATTTTTTCACCTAAATTTATTCAATGACTCTGAAACAAACCCTCAGGACACGCGTAATCTCTCCTATTTTTCAATTCCTGAAAGACAGCCGCGCAGTCGGCATCGTTCTGATCGTTTGTACCGCCGTTTCCCTGATCATCGCCAATTCCCCGTGGCAGGAGCCGTACATTTCTTTTTTCACGGGGCTCTTCGATCCCGCAGGGGGGCACCACTACGATTTCCACGGATTGCACCTGCCCAACTCCTGGCTGCTCTGGATCAACGACGGGTTTATGGCGCTGTTCTTTTTTTTAGTAGGAATGGAAATAAAAAGAGAGCTGACCACTGGTGAGCTCGCGTCCATCCGGAAGTCCATGCTGCCGGTGCTGGCCGCGGTTGGCGGCATGCTGGCGCCCGCGCTTATCTACACGATCTTTAACGGCAAATCGGCATTCAGCCACGGATGGGGCATTCCTATGGCTACGGACATCGCGTTCTCGCTCGGCATTCTTTCCCTACTGGGTAACCGCGTGCCGCTCAGTCTCAAGATATTCCTCACCGCCCTCGCCATCATCGATGACCTTGGCGCGATACTCACCATCGCTATTTTTTATACGGCCGAGCTGCATACGATGTATCTCTATGCCGGAGCGGGCATCTTCGCCTTGCTGCTGCTGCTCAATTTTCTCAAAGTAAAAAGGCTGCTGTTTTATTTTATACCCGGTATCCTGCTATGGTACTGCGTTTTTAATTCAGGCATCCATGCCACTATCGCAGGCGTGCTGCTTGCCTTCTGCATGCCGCTCGACAAGATCGATTCCCTGGAACATAACCTGCACGACCCCGTGAATTTTCTTATCATGCCAATTTTCGCCCTCGCCAATACGGCCATCGTGTTCCCTGCAGACATGCTGAGCGCTTTTTCGCACTCCATTAGTTTTGGCGTGATGGCGGGATTGGTGTTAGGGAAGCCGCTGGGCATTTTCCTCTTCAGTTATTTCGCCGTAAAGCTGAAGCTCGCCAGCATGCCGGCGCATACCAGCTGGAAGCAGCTTTGGGGCGTAGGCATGATCGCCGGCGTCGGTTTTACCATGAGCATCTTTATCGCCACGCTTGCTTTCAATGAGGCGGAAATGCAGGTGGTCTCCATCATGTCCATCATCGCCGCATCGGTAACGGCTGCCATCGCCGGGTTTATTTTTTTACGATCGTTATCAGCCGGTCAAAATAAAATCGCTCCATAGCCGTTTTTGAAGCAACCTGTCATTTAACCGGATACCCTTCTGTCGCCGCCTTTGGCATTGTTATTGCAAATATCTAATCGCATGAAATATCGCATCATTGCCGCTATGCTGGCTTTGGGGCTTGCCGTGGACGCAAGCGCGCAGCAGGCGGCCGGACAAAAAGGACAGATCGAAGCAGGCGTAAGGGTCGGCCTGCCGCTGGGCGTTACAGGAAGGTATTTTTTTACGGACCGCTCCGCCGCGGAAGGAATTGTAGCGCTTTACAACAAAACGTTTTCCGTTACCGGGCTGTACCAGTATCACTGGGACCTCTCCGCCCTCACCGTTGAGGGTTTTGGCTGGTACGCCGGCGGGGGCGCCCATCTCGGCACGCGGGAGATTGACGGCAGCCAGCGTTTCCTCGCGGGTGTTGACGGCATTGCGGGCATCAATTACAATTTCCCTGCCATACCGCTCAACCTTTCGCTCGACTGGAAACCCGCCATTCATTTCAACACCTCTCCCAACCTGGCGGACTTCGCCGTGTCAGCGCGGTACCGTTTCGGCTGGAAGAAATAAATACAAGGACTAATTAAAGACGAACATATGAAAAGGATCATGTTGCTCTTCGGAGTGCTTTCACTGATGGCCTTCCAGGCAAACGCGCAGCGCAGAACGTCCGGCGGCTCGCCCGGTGATTACAACACCGCGCTGGGCCTGAGGGTTAATCCCTGGCTCGCAGGTTTCACCGTAAAACACTTCATCCAGGGGCCGCACGCAATCGAAGGCATCGTACATCATTATTTCGAGAACGGCGACGACGCTTCCAACGTAACCTTCACCGGCCTGTATGAATACCACTGGAACGTATTCGGCAAATCGGAATGGAACATGTACG
>JBQCFV010000589.1:0-7168 GCA_051958695.1 Chitinophaga sp.
ACCATGCGTCCTGCCGGGGATTATCTTTCGTCCAGCGGTCGGTAACGTTGCTGAGCACGTTGGCGGGATATTGTCCGATGCCGGTGAACGGCACTACGCCTACGCCATTGGCGGAACCGTCGTTCATGGTGGTACGGGCGCCGTTGGCCATGATGGACACATCCGCCACGCCGGCAAACAACGCGCTCAGCTCAAACCGGCCCACGCCGAGGTTAAAGCCGTAGCCGTACGACCAAACAGGAAATTCCGATTTGCCGAGATAGCTGCGGTCATTGTCGTTGATCACGCCGTCGCCATTGAGGTCGGCATATTTGATATCGCCGGGATATACGGTGCGCATCTGGGTCGGGCTTTTTTCCACATCGTCGTCGCCGGTGAAAAGACCGATGGCTTTGTACCCGAAATATTCATACCGCATGCGGCCTTCCGGCTGCTGGTAATCGTAGAGGAATTTCGGATTGTCCTCAAACAGGATATTGTTCTGTGCGTAGGTAACGTTGCCGAATAAACGAAGCGAGGTATTCTTCCCAAATTTGGCGAGATATTCCACGCTCCCGTCCACGCCTTTGTTCACCATTTCACCCATATTGGCGAAGATGAGGCTCTCTCCGAAACCGCCGATGGAGGAAATGGACTGGCGCTGGATGAGGATGTCCTTCCGCTGGTCTTTGAACACGTCTACAGTAATGCTCACCGTGTTGGCGATCCCGATGTCCAGCCCGAGGTTGGACTTATGCGAGGTTTCCCAGGTGAGGTTTTCCGTGCCGATCACGCGGGCGAGGTTGCCGCCATAGTATTGCGGGGAGGAACCAAAGGAATAACCGTTGCCGCCTTCAAGATAGGTGAGATAACCAAAGCGGTCCTGCTCGATGGCGTCGTTGCCCGTAGAACCGTAGCTGGCGCGCAATTTCAGCAGGGAAAGAAAGTCCGCGTTCTCCATGAACTTTTCCTTGGAGATCACCCAGCCCGCCGCTACTGCGGGAAAGAAGCCCCAGCGTTTCCCCGGCTCGAAATTCTCCGAACCGGTAGCGCCCATATTTACTTCAAAAAGATATTTGTCCCTGAACGCATACGTCACTCTCGCGGCGGCGCTCTGGTTGCGGAATGGAATGGAAGTTTTGACGTTGCCCGAGGTGCCGCGCTGGCGGTTGCGGATGGTGCCTACCAGCAGCCCGCCGATGGTATGATCGCCAAAAGTGCGGTCGTAGGTGAGGTTGCCTTCGAGGTACATCACTCGTTCGCCGGTGGAATATTCGCCATAGCCGAGGAAGTTCTGCCCGTTGCGCACGCGTTCGAAATTCAGCTGCCCGTCAGGATTGCGGGAACCGGCGTACCAAAGATCGTTGGTGCCGTGGCGCTGGTTCACAAATTCGCCGTAGCTGTCAAAAGAAAAGCGGCCGGTGGCTTTTAGGCCGGGCGTAATGGCGTCCAGCTCCTGGCTGAGGCTGAGCACGGATTGCACGGAGGGTTTGAACTCGGTGCTGTAGCCACTGTTCTGCACAAGGTTAAAAGGGTTGGCGCCGCCGTTGTTGCGCGGGCCGGCCCACATATTGCCGGGGTATTCAACAGGGAATGAAATGGGGTTGGTGGAATAGGAATTATACCAGATGCTGCCTGCCGGGTTGCCGGGGTAACGGCTGTTTACCAGCATGGCGGCCAGGTTGAGCGATAAGGTGGTCGTTTTGGTGATGTTCAGGTCAACATTGCTCCTGAAGTCGTAACGTTTGAAATTGAGATTGGGATCGTAGCCGTTCGCTTTTGATACGTTGTATTGCCCGTCCTGGTTGTAAAAGCTCATGGACACATAATACCGCATGGATTCGCCGCCGCCGCTTACGTTTACGTTCGCGTTGGCCATGGGCGCCCAGTCTTTGTAAATGCGGTCGATCCAGTTCACGTCCGGGTAGAGGTACGGATCGAGGCCGCTGGCGGTTTTGGCGATGGTCTCTTCCGAATAGGGCGCGGCGGCGCCGATGTTTTCCTGCGCTTCGTTGTACAACCGCATATAGGTCACGCCGTCCAGCAGCGAAGGCAGTTTGGTGAAACCGTTGTAGCCGGATTCCACTTTGGCGGACACTTTGGGTTTGCCTGCCACGCCGCGCCTGGTGGTGATGATGAGCACGCCGTTCGCACCGCGGGCGCCGTACACCGCGGTGGCTGACGCGTCTTTGAGCAGGGTGATGCTCTGCACGTCTTCCGGGTCGATGTTGTTGAAAGCCCCGCCGTACGTGCTGTTCACGTCCTCGCGCTGCACGCCGTCCACGATAATGAGCGGGCTTACGCTTCCTTTGAACGTACCGATGCCGCGCAGCGTGAAGTTGGGATTGTCGTACCCGGGCTCGCCGCCACCGCTTTGCATCGAGATCACGCCGGCCACTTTACCCGCGAGGTTGTTCGTGAGCGAGCGCACGGGCGTCCGCATGTCCTGCATGTTCACGGAAGCTACGGAGCCGGTCACCGTTACTTTTTTCTGTTGACCGAAGCCCACAACCACCACTTCGTTGAGCTTGTCGATGCGGGGCGTGAGCGTTATTTTCAGCACTTTCTGCCCATTCAGCCTGATCTCTTCGGTGTTCATGCCGATCATTGCCACTTTCAGCACTTCGCCGGGCGCGGCGGAAATAGTGAACACGCCGAGCGCATCGGTGATCACGCCGCGGCTGGTGCCGTTTACGGACACGGTGACGCCGGGCAGCGCATTGCCTTCAGCGTCCATCACCTGCCCTTTCACGGTCTCTTCCTTTTTTTCTTCCTGCGCGGCCGCCGTTTGCGCCGGCTTTTCCACCGGCTTGCGGTCAAGCACGATACGGTTGCTGCGCACTTCGTACACGATGTTCCTGTTCTTCAGCACAAAGTCCAGCACGTCTTTCAGCCGGGTGTTGCGGAAGTTCAGGTCGATCTTTTCGCTGTCGTTGAGCAGCTGGTTGCTGTACACGAGGGTGAAGCCGGTCTGTTTTTTAATGCTCCGGAATACCTGCACCAGGCTCATGTTATTGCCTGATACGGTAACGGGCGTTTGGAGGGAAGCGGCTTTTTCCTGCGCCATGGCGGGCGGCAGCATGGAAAACAGGATGCAGCCAAGCACGAGGAGCCGCATAAACTGCGGGATGCGCATACATTTTCTCATCTCGGAATAATTGGTTTGGTTGATATACAGCATAACTACACCCGTTTGTATGAAACGGGTGACAGCCGGGAAGAAATTTTTTTCTTTTTTGCCCTGAAGGAGAAAGCAGGCGCCGTTATTTCAGGTAAACGGCCTGGTTTTCGACGCGGATCTCTGCGCCCGTGGTGGTTTCCAGGTCGCTGAGAAACTCGTCGAGCCGCGCCCTGTCCATAAGCCCCGTAACGGTAACGGCGGCAAACCGCTCTCCCTCCGCATGAAAACGGACGCCGTAAAAACGGGAAGCGGCGACGGCGATGTCTGCCACTGGCGTTTTATGGAAATAATAAATGCCGCTCATCCACGCGGTCACTTCTTCCTCGTCGAATGCGGCGGTATGAAAGCCATTAGCGGAATATTCGGCCTGCAGGCCGGGTTTGAGAAGAAGCTGTCCGCCGCCGCGGCTTTGCAGCTGCACGCTGCCTTCCACGAGCGCGGTGCGTTCGGCGCCCGGCTGATAGGTGTTGATGTTGAAAGAAGTGCCCAGCACGCGCACTTCGGTTTGCGGCGTATGTACGATAAACGGATGTTGCGCGTCTTTGGCCACTTTAAAAAATGCCTCGCCTTCCACGTGCACTTCGCGGGCGGCGCCGCGGAAGCTGAAGGGGAAACGCAGGCTGCTGGAGGCGTTGAGCCATACTTCCGTGCCGTCGGCCAGCATCATTTTATAGGTTCCCCCTGCGGGCACGCGCAGGGTGCCGGAGGAAGTATCCGCGCTCTGGTAAGCGAGCGTGCCGTTGGTATTATGCAGGGTGGCCTGCTGCAAAGAAATGGTCTGCGTGCTGTCGCTGTTCAGCGCAACGGTCTGCCCGTTAGCCAGCACCAGGTTCACCGCCGAGTCCGGCAACTCGGGCAGCTGCGCCGTTTGTCTTGCACCGGTTTGCGGCTGCCACAACAGGATGCCGCCGGTAACGGCGATGCCCGTCAATATTGCGGCGGCGGCATACCACATCCGGCGGACGCTGCCACGGCCGGACTTCCGGCTTTTCATCTCGGCCAGCGCGCCTTCGGCGGAAAGGTCTTTCGCGAACGCTTCCGTACGCCGCGCGCGCTCCCCTTCCGACAGCGAAGCCCATACCGCCCTGAAATACCCGTCTTCCTTCAGCTTCGTTTCAATATAAATTTCCTCTTCGGGCTTGAGCGTGCCGGAAAGATGCTGTATGTACAATTGAAATATCTGTTCGTTCTCTTTCATATTACCGGGTTAACAAGTTAGTATTTTTTAGGTTGCACGGTGCTGCGCAATAGTTTCAGGCCGCGTTTCAGGTGTGTTTTGAAGGAATTGAGACTGATCCCCATTTCTTCCGCGGCTTCCTGGTAACGTTTCCCCTGCATATATATCATCTGGATCGCCATGCGTTTCTGCCCGGTAATGTTGTCCAGGGAAGAATGCAGCTGCTTGTAATAATCCTGCGGCGCCTCGGGCTCGTCATGCCCCGCGGTGTCGAGCATATTAAAAAACGCTTCGTGATGGTCGAGCCGGATGCGTTGTTTTTTGAGATGGTTCAGGCAGCGGTTGCGTACCGCGGTATGGAGGTACCCTTTTACGTCGCCCTGGAAGTTGTTGTACAGCTTCTTGTCCCAGATGTCCATAAAAAAGGTTTGCACAAGGTCTTTCGCTTCCTGCTCCTGTTGCAGGAACCAGTAGGCGTTGATGCAAAGCATTTTATAATACTTCTCGAAAAGTGCTTCAAAAGCGGATTCATCCCCTTCTTTCAGGCGGTCCAATAAAAGAGTGTCCGGAGAATGGTTCATTGGCTTACATTCTTTACCGTGATTTATGTGGTCGTGCAACAGTAGCGGATTGCACCAAAAAAAATCCTGATCTGGCTGATTGATTGACGGCGTCAAGATAGTCAATTATTTGAATTTCCTAATCCACGGCATCCGGCTTCTTTCGCCCGATGGGTATGCCCACGCCGAGGAGTATCTGCCTGTTCTGCCCGTTCAGCGCGGATTCCCCGTTATATATGTTAAAAAGGCCCATATTGTATTGTAGGTTCAGCCGAAGCCCCTCGCCTTTCATGAGCGTGTATTGCAGGTCGAAGTTCAGCCCGGCGTCCACCAGCTTGATGTAATCGCGCACGTTGTAGCTGTAGCTGAGATCGCCGTCGCTGACGCTCCGCGTGAAGTTGTCGCGCGCATGGAACTTTCCCGCCAGCTGCGGCCCAAACGCCAAAGCGAACGAAGGCGTGATGTTATAACGGAGCAGCGGCGAGATGGTGATATAAGTAAGCGAACGGTTCAGGTCGGCGCCCACCAGTACGGAATCCCCGGGTTGCACCAACCGCTCGCTGTAATTGAGCTGCCTGGCGCCTTTCGGGCTTTTCATGATGATGTACATGCAAAGATCGAGCTTTGGCTTTAGCTTAAATGAGGTGTAAGCGCCGATGGCCAGCCCGATCTTGGGCTGCTGCCCCTCTCCGTGCGTGATCCAGCTGCCGGACGCGCCGAGATAAATACCCAGCTTGATGTTGTCGTTCTTGATCTTCCCGCCGAACATCAGCGCGATCAGGGCCTGCGCGCTGGCTGTATGCGCGGCCGCGCATAGCATGCAGCAAAGGAAAAAGCGTTTTATGTTTTTCATAATGCCTTGCGTTTATTTCATCCAGGCATTGCCGAACTGGATGTAGAAACCATATTGTTCGGGGCCGCGCGCGATGTCGGCGCCCATGTAAAGCCCCAGTTTACGCGCCAGCTTGTAGCGGAAACCGGTGCCGAAATTGTATACCCACTGGCTGCTGCCGAAGTCGCTGTAATCGTCAAACGCCTTGCCCGTACCGCCAAAGAACACGGCGCTCCAGCGGCCGGTGATGTTCCATCGCTGCTCCGTTTCCACCAGCACGTTCGTTTTTCCCTGGTAGCGCCCTTTCGGGATGCCCCGCAGATCTATGGAAGGCAGGAAATAGATCGGCACGTCGCCCAGCACCTGCTGCATATCGCCGCGCAGGCCGCAGACCCAGGCATCCGAGAACGGGAGGTACACATAGCCGAAACCGTTGAGGTTCACGTAATCGTAGTCGCTGCCGAACATTGCGTCGGACCAGTTCGCGTTCACATGCACTTTTACGCCCCTGTTCGGTGTGAAGGTATTGTCGCGGCTGTCGTACTCCGCCAGCACGCCGGGTATGCTGGATGTATTGTCCAGCTCTTTGGGGCCCAGCAGCGAATCGAGGCGCGGCGCGTTGCGCAGTTTCGCTTTTGTTTTGGAGAAAAAGTATTGCACGCCGGCGTGGAAGTTCGAATACCCGATGCGTTTTTTCAAACGGAGGAATGCCGGCACCATCCGCAGGTTCAGGTCAAGCTCCCGCTCCGCGCCGCGGATGGTTTTATAATAAGTCAGGTTAAGATCGGAATACGCCGCGGCGATGGAATACCGGAGCCGCCATTTTTCAAAAGTGCCCGTTCTGCCTGCTCCCAGCATCCAGCTTTTGCTGGACGTGTACATCATCGCCGCGCCAGTCATGGTAGGCGGCGACGGCGCCAGCCCTGCATACCTGCCCGCCGGCGGTTTGCGCGGACTGATCAGCAGCGGCACCAGCGCGCCGCCAAAGCCTAATGCCGGTTCCGTAACGGGATATGGCACCGGCACAAAACCATGCGCGTTGATGATCCAGTCGCTGAGATCGAACGCGCCGTCCAGCGAATCGCGCATACTGTATTTTCGTGTATGCTGCGCCGTTATATCAGCCGAAAGAAAGATATTCAGCGGCAGCAGCAAGATCAGAATCCTTTCAAACAGGATCCAAAACAGCTTGATGGTGAACATTGATGAGAGGCAAATCGTTCGGCCGGAGGGGGTTGCTGATGAAGCGCGGGTTACATTTCCTGAACAATTTTCGGCGAATGAATGTTGTAGAAAAGCATTATTAAATCCGCATCAGATACATGCAGGCACAAAAAGCCACGGTAATATCACGAATGGGTTTAAAAGCCCGTGGGACGCAACTCTATTAAGTTGAAAATGTTGAATATTGTATATTTGAAAATGGAAATCCGTAACGA
>JBQCFV010000590.1:0-2749 GCA_051958695.1 Chitinophaga sp.
CCTCCCCCGGATCATCCGGTTTGATGCGGTTGAATCCGCCGATGATCAGCCCGGCCAGGTTGTCGAATTTATGCGAGCGCTGCAGGTTGCCCAGCATGCGGTCGAGACTGTAAAGGTATTCTCCCGCATCTTCCAGGAAAAGGATCTTACCGCTGGTATCTATTTCCGAATCCGTGCCGGACACGCTTTGTATCATGGAGAGATTGCCGCCGATAAGCACGCCGCTGGCGGCGCCGGTACGGTTGCTGCTTTCCGGCGAAGCCGAGTATCGCATATGCGTTCCCGTTAGTGCCTGCCGGATGGAGTCGATGGGATATTTCATCACCGCAACCGCCTGCGTCATATCGTCGGGGAAGCTGTTGCAAATTTTGGAATGCACGGTAGCGATGCCGAAATGCCGGTTGATATGGGTGTGCAGCACCGTAATGTCGCTGAAGCCGATCACCCATTTGGGCCGCTCGCGGAACCTGCTGAAATCCAGCTGGTCAACGATACGCGCGCAACCATACCCGCCGCGGCCGCACATGATCGCCTTGATGCCCGGATCGTCCAGCATCGTTTGCATGTCATGCCGCCGCTGCTCGTCCGTGCCGCCGAACGTATGATCGCGCAGGCCGACCGTATTGCCGGCTATGATCTTAAAGCCCCAGCTTTCCATAATGCGAACGGCAGCTTGTATTTCTTCCATAGTGATATAACCTGCGGGGCAGGTGATGCCGATGGTATCGCCGGGTTTCAGATAGGGCGGTATCTGTAAAGGCGCATTAGCGGTGGGTGTTGCGGACAGTGAGGAATTGCCGAGCAGGGGGATGCCCAGTATGGCAGACAGGAAGTGTTTGCGGTTCATACATTTAATGTACTCATTTTTGTAAATAGTTTGGGGTCAATTGTGGCGCTCCTGTTTGGAGCGGTCCGCGCATTCTCCCGTCATACATCCCCGTCAAATTCCGATTTCGGAAATCTTTCGTATTTTTTCAGCGATGATCCCCCTGAAAAGATTACTCCCGGTGTTATGCCTGCTGCTGCCCTGCCTCGCGGCTACGGCCGGCGGCCCTTTATGGCTGCGTTATCCGGCCATTTCGCCGGATGGCAGCACCATCGTGTTCAGCTACCGCGGGAACCTTTACAAAGTGCCTGCCGCAGGCGGCACGGCCACTCCGCTTACGATGGACGGTGCGGAGAACCGCATGCCCGTATGGAGCCGCAACGGGGCGATGATCGCTTTTGCAGGTAACCGCTCAGGGAATTTTGACGTGTACGTAGTGCCCTCGGCAGGCGGGGAGGCCAAACGGCTTACCTGGCATTCCGCCGATGAAATGCCGTACGATTTCCCGGATAACGGCGTGGTGTTCGGCGCCGTGCGGCTGGACGATCCGGCGAACCGGCAATTTCCTTCCGATGCATTGCAGGAGCTGTACATCGTACCCGCAACGGGCGGGCGCGTACGGCAATTGCTGACCACGCCCGCAGAAGACGCGAAATTCAGCACGGACGGGCGTTACATCATCTATCACGACAGAAAGGGCCGCGAAAATATCTGGCGCAAACATCAAACGTCTTCCATCGCGCGCGATGTGTGGCTGTACGATACGCAAACGCGGCAGCACCGCAAGCTCAGCCCGTTCGAGGGCGAAGACCGCAATCCTGTATGGGCGGGTGCGGGAAATATTTTTTACCTGAGCGAAAAAAGCGGCAGCTTTAACGTTTTTTGGTCTTCCGTTGATAAAGAGGACGAGCCGCAGCAAATAACTTTTTTGAAAGATCATCCCGTACGTTTTCTTAGCATCGCTGAAAACGGCACATTGTGTTTTGGCTACAATGGTGAGATATACGTGAAAACCAAAGACGGCAGCCCTTTCCGGCTGAATGTAAACATTCCCGCGGCGGGTAAGAACGACGATGAGATACGCATGCCTTACCCGGAGATCACGGAAATGACCGTATCGCCTACGGGAAAAGAGATCGCGTTCATCATGCGCGGCGAAGTATTCGCAGGCAGCACGGAAGGCAATATGATAAAAAGGATCACCCATACGCCGGGCGCCGAAGCAGGACTGAGCTTTTCGCCGGACGGGCAGGCATTGATATACGCAGGCGAACGCAACGGGCGCTGGAATATTTACCGTTCCGAGATCGTGCGAAAAAAAGAGCTGTATTTTTTCAACGCCACCACACTGAAAGAAACGGCGGTGATCGTGAACGGACATGAGAACTATCAGCCGCAGTTCTCACCGGACGGCAGCATGATCGCATACGTGGAAGACAGGGCCACGCTTAAAATTTTCAACATAACCACCCGGCAAAGCCGCACCATTCTCGGCCGCGATGAATTATACAGCCGCAGCGATTTCGACCAGCACTTCGAATGGAGCCCTGACAGCCGCTGGCTGCTCGTAAAATACAACGGGAACGGCAACCAGGAAATAGGCATTATTGCCGCTTCAGGAAAGGAAAAGCTGAAGAACCTCACCCGCAGCGGCTACAGCGATACCAGACCGCAATGGGCGATGAACGGCGCGATGATGATCTGGCAAACGGACCGCAACGGCCTGCATAGCTACGCCAACAGCAGCACGCGGCAAAACGACGTGTATGCGCTTTTTTTCGACCGCGGCGTATGGAAGGATTTTAATCTTGGTAAAGACGAAGCCGCCTTGCAGGAAGAGCTGCGCGCCAAAACGCCGCAAACCGCCACGGGGAAAGAGAACGGCATCGACTTGGAAGGGCTGGAGCTGCGAAAAACGAGGCT
>JBQCFV010000591.1:0-9510 GCA_051958695.1 Chitinophaga sp.
CCAGGGGCTTTTGCTCCCTCGCGTGCCCGACACGCTGGTAAGCACTCTGGCTGCCGCGCCCGATGGCACGATCGTTTATTTTACGCCGCTGAAAGGTATGCTCGTTCGCAAAAACGGTTACTGGCGGCCAATAACGGACGCGGCCACGGGATGGCTGCAGGGCGGCAACACACTGCCCGCGCTTTCCCCGCTTGGTACGGTAAATGCGCTCGCGCTTCCGTTCATCACCAACAACGAGGAAAGAATGCGCATCGCTCCGGACGGTACCATCGGCATCGGTACAACGGCGCCTACAACGGTAATGCATATACGTACAGGTATCGCGGATTCCAGCGGGCTGAGATTGGAGGACCTCACTTCCTCATCCACCGTTACGCCCAACGCCGCCGCGCTGGGTGTGGACGAAAAGGGAAATGTAGTACGTGCGAACAAAGTAGTGTACTACACCGGCGGCGCCGGCGCTGCCGGTGCTGCAGGCGGCACCGCGGAGGTGGATAAGGTAACGAAAGTGTGGGTGGCGGAAGTGGCGAATACCAATACGGGTATACAAACGATCAATTTTCCGGCTAATATTTCGTTCGCCAACATTCTGAACATCCAGGTGACGGCAAAAGGCGGAACAGGCATCGGCGACGCGCCCATCGCATTGGTAACGTCCAACACGCTCAGCAGCGTGACGGTAAGAGTAATGGAGAGCGCGGACGTAAGCACGCCGGAATTTGCGCTGGAACCGCATACAAGTCCCGCTACCATGCTTTACATCCGGGTAGAGGGGAATTAAAACGATCATACGTTTGTTGTACAAACTTTACATAACATTCATCTGCCAGCTGGCTTTGTTTTTCGCAGGCCTGTCCGCCCGCGCGCAAACCGGCGTGTTCATTCCGCCGGGGGCGGACGTGATGGCCCATCGCGCGGATACTGTCGCTATTTTTGGCGACATGGACAACCGGGGCCGGTTTGGCAGCGCAACCGGCGCCGCCGTACTGTTTTACGGCAACCGCTGGAACAATACGGATGACGCTCTTCTGCCGGAAGATCGTTTCTACGATCCCACGCTTCCCCCGGGCGGCGGCGTATTCCTGTTTATGCGACCGCTGGCCGGTGAAGAAAGACAAATGATCTATGGCGGCTATAATTCCGCCACCGGTATCGGCGCCAGCTTCCCCAACCTTTATATCAACAATCCCTCGGGCGTGCAGCTGGCGGACCTCAGCGATCTGCGGGTCCGTTATAATTTGCATTTCGAGAACGGTAACCTTTACCTGAACGGATGGAACGTTGCCGTAGGCGGCGAGGCGACGGGAAGAAGCAGCATTACCGGTTACACTGCCGGCCGTTTTATCGTTACAGGACCTTCGCCTTACGGCGGTTTTCTTTATCGTTACAACGTGAGCGCCGAAAGCGGTGAGGTCGTTTTTCCCCTCGGCACGGACGCGGGCAGCTATACCCCGCTGGCGCTGCGGTATAGCGGGCGGCGGGCGGACAACTTCCGCGTAAGGGTATTCGACGACGTATATACCCATGCACAAACCGGCAGCCTGCTGGAAGGAAACCTCGTGCGAAAGACCTGGCAGGTGCTGCAAAACGGCATCCCTGCAGGAGACAGCATCACCCTTTCCCTGCAACACAACCCGACCGATCAGAATGCGGGCTTCTCTGAAAATACCGACAGCAGCTTCATTTCCCGGTACAGCCCGCTTTACGACTGGGACACCGTTGCACCGCGCGGTTTCTCCCAACCCGGTACGCTCACTACCGGCAGCCCGCTGCGAAAAGCGTATATGCATTCCCGTACCATACCCGCAACCGGCAACGTATTCCTTTCGATTTTTGCATTACAAAAACCGCCGGCGCTGGATGTATCGCTGATATTTGACGCCATGCGCATAGATGCCCGGAAAGTACAGGCCACCTGGCTCACCCTGCGGGAACGCAATGTGCAGCATTTTGAACTGGAACGCCGGCTGGAGGGTGAAAACGATTTCCGCACCGTGGCTATCGTGCCCGGCCAAACCCCTTCGGGCAACAGCAACGTGAACCGGCAATACCAGTTCATGGACGACAACTATTATGGCTACATGAGCTATTACCGTCTCAAAACCATCAGCCGTTACGGCGATAGCACTTACTCCCCCGTACGCGCCGTGCCCGGCACTTACAAGATCACGGTATCGCCCAACCCGAGCAACGGCCGGTTCACCGTCAGCCTTTTTGGCATACGCAACCTGTTGAGAATGGAAATGTTCGATCTGAATGGAAAACTGGTGGGTAAAACGCAGATCAGCGGCACGAATATGTCAGTGCACGTGCCAAACCTGGCGATCGGGATGTATATCCTGGTGTTTTATGATACGGATAATAATAACGTGGTGGTGGACAGGCAGAAGATTGAGATTGTGAAGTAAGGTTATTCCAATTCACTGAAAATATTATCTAAAAACTCTTTGAGGTTGTATAGCTTATCATGAATGATGCTCCATACTATGTCGTAGTCGACACCGAAATAATCATGTATAAGTTTATCCCTTGTACCTGCCATCTTTTTCCATTCGATATGTGGGAATTGACCTTTAAACTCGTCGTCAATTTTCTTCGCGGCTTCGCCTATAATTTCAAGACTTCTGATAATGGCCCGGCTCAACACCGGATCGTTAATTACCGATGTCTTGTCTTTACCGGATGTAGCGTCGAGTATAAAGTTAACTTCATCCTGAATATGATGCAGTAGTTCGAGGTTAGAGGCTAACATTCTCCACTTCTTTTAGAATATGAGGCCCGATGTGTTTGCTAAGGGATTCAGGAGTTATGAGTTCTACCTTCCTGCCAAGAAGCTCTTCCAGAAAAAAAGCAAGATTCATAAAGTTGTCATAGTTCTTTTTCTCCTTTTCAAATTTGACCAGCAAATCGACGTCACTTTCAAGTTTGATAGAAGTATCCCGCTTAAATGAACCGAACAGCCCCAGTTCTTTAACACCAAAGGACTTTATTTCGTCCCCGTGGGTGGTAAGCCTTTGAAGCAAAAGCGATTTATTGTTTACGGTGGTGTTCATGAAGTAAAGATACTAAAATACTAATTATCCCCGTTCACACCCTTCTTCCTCACCGCGATCTCTTTCGTCAGCAGGTCGATCAGCACCTTGCAGGATTCATATTCCGCTTTTGTTCCTCCGTCTTTCAGTATGCGCATGTAATCACTGGTATACTTTGCAAGCATATCCACCAATGCACCGGTATTCATTTTTTTCAGATCTTCCACAATTCAGTGATTCTTTAAAATTAAACAACTATAGTGTCCGCCGCTTTTACCGTAAGCACCTGCGTTCTTGAATTGGCGGGCAGCAGGTCGGAAATATGACTGTTCATCCAGGTGCCCACCCGTGTTTCCGTTCCCGGGTGCACGATCACCATATCCGCTTCTATCTTCGTGCAATAATCCGCCAGCGCGCGCGCTTTGTTTTTTCCCTCGAGCACGTCGTACCTGACAGGGTTCGCCGAACGGCTTTTTAACGCTTTGAAAGTATTCAGCAGCGCCTGTTTTGAATAGGCGCGATTGGTTTTGTCGTAAGGGAATACCACCAGCAATATCTCCGGCCCGGGATCATTGTGCAGGGCTTCCATGATCGCGATCTTTTGCGCAGGGAAATCAATGCCGACCGGTATGACCACTTTTTTCAGCGTATTGTAAAGGGAGCCGGGCTTTACCGTCAGCACGGGGATGCCCGTGGCCAGCGCCAGCTTGCTGGGCGTAACGGTGTTGAGATGCGGCAGGCTGGAATGACGGGAATGTTTTCCCACTACCACCAGGTCCACCGCGAGATCGACGGCTTTTTTCGAGATCATCTGCTCGACGGTTTCACCGTAACAGACGCCGGTATACACCCGTACGTCGTGCCTTGCGGCCTCGATGGAGCGTTTCAGCTCCGCCAGCTTCGTTTCTGACGCATTCCTTCCCGCCTGCACGATTTTCCATGAGTAACCGCGGAAGATCGTTTTCAGGTGCAGGAACGCATTGCCATGCCCCGTTTGCTGCACATGCAGCAGGTGAAGCGTGCCCCCGCCGGGGCAGAGACTGAGCGCTCTTGAAACGGCGATATCCGTATTTTTTGAGAAATCGGCCGGCACAAGGATGGATTTGAAATCTCTCGCCATATGCCAAATATCTTTCACCAGGCTTAGAAAGGCCGTAAATCGGTATTAGAATATGATTAGAATTGTAAATTGCACGGAGGTTATGGAGCATACAAATATCTTACTGGTAGACGATGAGCCGCGTATCGCCGATACGCTGTCCTTCGGGCTGACCGAGAACGGTTACAGGGTGGCGGTGGCGTACGACGGCAGCACGGGGTACAGCATGTTCCGAGAAGGCGGTTTCGACCTGCTGGTGCTGGACATCGACCTGCCCGGCATGAACGGCTACGAATTATGCAAACGGGTACGCGCAGAGAACACGAACGTCCCCATCATCATGCTTACCGCGCTCAGCACGATCGACGACAAGATAGAAGGGTACGACGCCGGCGCGGACGACTACATCATCAAACCCTTCGAGTTCCGCGAGCTGCTGATGAAGATCAAAGTGCTGCTGCGGCGCAGCTCCGATCCCGCGCAGCCTGCGGGCAACGTGCTGAAGGCCGGCGATCTCGTGATGAACCTGGACACGCGCGAAGTGAAACGCGGCGAAACGCCCATCAACCTCACGCTGAAAGAATCGCAGCTGCTGGAATACCGGCTCCGCAACAAAAACAGGGTGGTTTCCCGCGCGGACATCGCCGTGAACGTCTGGAACATCGATTTCGATACCAATACCAATATCATCGACGTATATATCAAGTACGTGCGGAACAAGGTGGACAAGCCGTTCCGCGATAAACTGATCCATACCCAGGTGGGGCTGGGTTATACGTTGAAAGAAAATTGAACCATATGCCCGTACGTTTACGTATCACCTGCCTGTTTACCCTGCTGGTATTCATTATACTGGGACTGGTCTGCCTTTCCATCTATTATTTCACGGCGGCGTCGCGGCTGGATACGATCAAAACAAGGCTGACCAACCGGGCCATCACCACGTCAAGACTGCTCACGCACGGCGGCTCTATCGACCGTGCACTGATGCGCAGGGTGGATTCCCTGACTACATTGGCATTGCAGGAAATATGCGTGCAGGCATACAACAATGACAACCGCCGCATCTATTACTACAGCGACATGGCGGGCGACAGCATCGGCGTAGACGCGGAAATACTGCAGTCCGCCAGGGACAAAGGCGATTATTATTTTGAACGGCATGGAAAAGAAGCGGTCGCATATTACAGCACGGAGAACCCGGAAGGGATGATCGTTATCTGCGCCGGAGAGGATGTGGACGGCCGTAAGAATCTCCGCCAGCTGGAGATCATCCTCATCTTCAGCTTTATTTGCGGGATACTGTTATCCTTTGCCGGCGGCCTGTTCTTCTCCCGCGGCCTCCTGAAGCCGGTCAGCAAAATTACCGGGGAAGTAAAGGAAATTTCCGCCTATAACCTGGAGAGGCGCATCCATACAGGCCGCAGCAAAGACGAATGGCAGGAGCTGGCGGTTACGCTCAACCAGCTGCTTGACAGGCTGAAGGAAAGCTTTGAATTCCAGCGGCGGTTCATTTCAAATGCCTCGCATGAACTGTCTACCCCGCTCACGCTTATTTCGAGCCAGCTGGAAATATCGCTGCAGCGGGACAGGAAGGAAGCGGAATACCGCGCTATCATGGGCACGGTGCTGAAGGACGTGCAATACATGAACCATCTCGTGCAAACACTGCTCAAATTCGCTACCGCTTCCGGCAATCCCGGCGGCCTCCACCTCGATAAAGTACGGATAGATGAAGTGCTCATGCGGTTGCCCGGCGAAATGCCCGCGAGGGATAAGGACAACAGCGTTTTTCTTCATTTCCCCGCGCTGCCGGAGCATGAAGACGGGCTGCTGGTGTACGGCAGCGAGGAACTGCTGTTTACGGCCATCCAGAATATCGTGTCCAATGCCTGTAAATATTCGCCGGACCATCGCGCAGACGTATACCTCGAGCTGGATAACAACGGTTTCGTGATCTCCGTAACGGACAAAGGGAGCGGTATCGATGAAAAGGAGCTGGAAAATATCTTCCAGCCGTTTTACAGGATCCAGCAGCCCGGCAATGCCAAAGGTTTCGGGCTGGGGCTTCCGCTCGCGTCGCGGATCATCAAGCTGCACAAAGGGGACGTGAAAGTGGCGTCCGTAAAGGGCTCCGGCACAACGTTCACCATCCGCCTGCCTGCCGTGGCCCATTCTCTAATGTAATTCTAATCTGCTTCGGCCCGCCTTTTCTGTCCGCCTCGTTACTTTTGCCGGATAGCAAATTGTAAAGGAAATTATGGAATCGATTTGGCAGACCGTGTTCTTTGGAAACCCGGTAAAGGATTGGGTGATCGCGCTGGGAAGCATGATTTTGTTCTCGCTGATAGCGAGAGGGTTGCAAAAAATTATCCTTACGCGCATACAGCAGTTAGCTTCAAAAACAGATTCAACCGTTGATGATATTGTGATCAGGCTGCTGCAAACATCGGTGATGCCAATATTGTACGCCCTGGCGGTGTACACTGGTTTTCAATACCTTGAGCTGCCGGCGCGTTTCAGCCGCGTGCTCCAGATCGCGATGCTGGCCGTGGCCGTGTTTTTTACCGTCAATATCATCACGAATATTTTCAGCTACCTGTTCATGCGTTTCGCCTCCCGCGGAGACGCCGCAAACCCGCAGGTAAAACAGGCGAAAGGCATTCTGCTCATCCTCAAGATCGTGCTCTGGATCGCGGGGATCATTTTCCTGGTGGACAATCTCGGCTACGACATCACCACCATCGTTACCGGGCTTGGTATTGGCGGTATCGCCATCGCGCTGGCGGCGCAAACCATACTGGGCGACCTTTTCAGTTATCTCGTGATATTTTTTGACAAACCATTCGAAACCGGCGACTTTATCGTGATCGGCGATAAATCCGGCATCGTGGAATATATCGGCGTAAAAACCACGAGGCTGCGCACGCTGAGCGGAGAACAGCTCGTGATGTCGAACACCGACCTTACCAACTCCAGGGTGCAGAACTTCAAGCGCATGGAAAAAAGGCGCGTGGTGATCAGTCTTGGCATAAACTATGAAACCGGTGTGGACAAGATCAAAGCGATACCCGGCATGATCAAAGAGATCGTAGAAGCGCACGAGAACGTAACATTCGACAGGGCGCACTTCTCCGGCTTCGGCGATTTCAGCCTGAACTTCGAGATCGTTTATTACATATCGTCGGGCGACTATCTCCTGTACATGGACCGCCAGCAGGATATCTATCTCAGGATCATGGAACGTTTCGAAAAAGAAGGGATCGGCTTTGCTTACCGTATGCAGAAACTTTTCCTCGCAGGCTCGCCCGAGCCCATTTTGTACGACATGCCTGCTAAACAATAACATATGGGCGATGAGCACCCCGGTCAGCCGGCTATTGCACAAATTATAGCTGTTTTTGACGGCTGCGCATTACATTTGCAGGATGGGCAATTTTAAATTTATCCGGAAGCACCAGGGTTTCCTGCGATTCAAAAGGGACTTTGAGCGCTACAGTTTAAAAAAGGCCAGGAGCTATGAAATTGTTCTTCACTGGCTGCGCAGCAAGATGAACCGCCGGCAGTTCCTCATTTTCTCCGGCATACTGGTAGGCACCGCCGCCGGGCTTGCCGGCGTTGCGTTGAAAATGCTCGTCCACTACATCCATTATGTTATTACCTATAAAGTACACTTCAGCGCCCAGGTGTTCTTTTACGCTATTTTCCCTTTCCTCGGCATCGTACTGACCACGCTGATCGTGATCTGGTTCTTTAAAGGGCAGTCGCGCAAAGGCATCCCCGCCATCCTCTTCGAGATCGCGCAGAACAACAGTATTGTACCCGCCGTAAAAATGTATTCCCAGATATTGCAAAGCGCCATTACGGTCGGGCTGGGCGGCTCGGCCGGGCTGGAAAGTCCTATTGCTGTTACCGGTGGGGCCATAGGCTCAAATTATGCGCGTACGTACCGCCTGCCTTACCAGGAGCGGACGCTGCTGTTGGCCGCGGGCGCCACGGCCGGTATTGCCGCAGCTTTTAACGCGCCGGTGGCGGGCGTGATGTTCGCCTTTGAAATATTGCTCACCGGCGTCGTGTTTTCCGACTTTATCCCGCTGATACTGGCTGCAGTTTGCGGCAGCCTGCTCTCCAAGATCATTTTGCAGGAAGAAGTGCTTTTTCATTTCGAATCGAGAGAACCCTTCAATTACCACAATATCCCTTATTATGTCGTGCTGGGCCTGCTCTGCGGATTTTACGCGCGGTATTTTGTGGTGGTGTCCCGCAAGGTGGAACATTTTTTCCAAAAGCTCTCCTGGACAAAATTGCAAAAGGCCATGCTCGGAGGACTGATCGTTTCAGGGCTTTGCGTGTTGCTGCCGCCGTTGTTCGGGGAAGGGTATTTATCCGTGCGGTCGCTGGTAGACGGAAATTCAGGCGATATTATCCAAAACAGCTTTTTCCGGTACCTGCCCGCGGGCAGCTGGATCATCATATTGTTCACCGGCTGCATCTGCCTGCTGAAAGTATTCGCCACCGCCTTCACGATCCACGCCGGCGGCAATGGCGGTAACTTTGCGCCTTCGCTGTTTGCCGGTGGATTCCTCGGTTATTTTTTTGCGATGCTTTGCATGCAGCTCGGCATGGACGATGTGCCGGTGGCCAACCTTGCCATCGTGGGAATGGCAGGCGTGATGAGCGGCGCCCTGTACGCCCCGCTCACGGCCATTTTCCTCATCGCGGAATCCAGCTCGGGCTTCGATCTGTTTATCCCGCTGATGGTAGTGTCCACCTTTTCGTTCCTGCTGGGAAAATGGTTTTCGTCGATATCGCCCGATCTGAAGGAGCTGGCCGACGCGGGAAAAATATTCACGCATGAGCACGACAGGAATTTTCTGTCGCTCCTGAAGCTGGAAGACCTGGTAGAAACCGACGTGAAGAAGATAGACAGCAATGCCACGCTGCGCGAGTTGGTGGACCTTGTGAAGCAAAGCAAGCGTAACATCGTGGCGGTGGTGGACCGCGATCAGCTGTTCAAAGGCATCATCACGCTGGAAGATATACGGCCCATAATCCTGAACCCCGAGCTATACGACAAACTGATCGTAAAAGAACTGATGACCGCGCCGCCCGCGGTGATCGGCCCCGGCGACAGCGTGACGCTGGCCATGCAGAAGCTGGACGAAACGCAGACATGGAACCTGCCGGTGTTAAAACAGGACCGCCTCTTAGGCTTCGTGTCCAAATCGGGCATACTCAACCGGTACCGCCAGTTGCTGCAGCAGTATTCGGATGTAGGAGAGTAAGATTCCCATGGCCCCGGTCGCAAATAACCCCCTAATTGTCGTAGGCAGCCTCCGTCAAAATCGATTTTTCATGCCACTTTTGTATTGCAAAACG
>JBQCFV010000592.1:0-3000 GCA_051958695.1 Chitinophaga sp.
GAGCTGGAAGACTGGTATTACGCGTACATGGAATGGCTCGAAGAAGAAGAGGACGATGACGACGAGGAGGAATAAACCCTGCAATTCCCCCGCATGACAAAAGAAAAAGGCGCATCCAACTGGCAGGAGAAACTGCACGGCTTTATTTACGAATCGGAAACCAAAGCCGGCCGGGCTTTCGACGTGGCGTTACTGTTTTGTATCCTCGCCAGCATCGTGGTGGTGATGCTGGATAGCGTGCACGAGCTGCACGCGCGTTTCGGTAAAATTTTCCTGGTACTCGAATGGGTGTTCACCGGTCTTTTTACGGTGGAGTACATCCTGCGGCTCATCAGCATCCGCCGGCCGTACAAATACGTTTTCAGCTTTTTGGGCGTCATCGATCTGCTGGCCATCATTCCCGGCTATCTCAGCGTGCTCTTTCTCGGCGCGCAATCGCTGCTGGTGCTCCGCGCGCTTCGGCTGCTGCGCATCTTCAGGATATTCAGGCTCGTGCATTTCCTTTCCGAAATGCGTTTCCTCTCCGTGGCCATCGCCAACAGCCTCCGCAAGATCAGCATCTTTATCCTTTTCGTGCTTACCTGCGTGGTGATACTCGGCTCCGTTATTTACCTCGTAGAAGATGACAACAGCGGCTTTACCAGCATCCCGCAATCCGTGTACTGGGCCATCGTGACCATCACCACCGTGGGTTACGGCGATGTGGCGCCCGCAACGCCGCTGGGCAAGTTCATCGCCAGCTTTATCATGCTGCTCGGGTATGGCATCATCGCGGTGCCGACGGGCATCGTGACCACCGAAATGGCGCAGGCGTACAAAGGCCGGGGCCGCGCGAACAACGCCTGCCCCAATTGCGGAAAAGAAGGGCACGATATGGATGCCCGCTTCTGCAAGTTTTGTGGGGAAAAATTATAATAAAGGATCAGTTACACTGGCCCAGCGCCAGGTAGATGATAATGAACACAACGATCGTTCCAAGGCAGCCGCCGCCCAGCTTTTTGGCCCCGTAACCGGCAATTAACGCTCTCCAGAATTTATTCATGTTCGAAGGTTTTACAATTACCTAATTTACGTTTTTTATCACCACCAACCACCGGCCGCCTTTACGCGGTGAAATATGGAACGGCGGCGGGGAAATAATTGCCCAATTCCCGCCCAAACAGCCGCTCAAACCCGCGAATGCCGTCTGGCACAATTCTTCCGGGTTATTTGGTAAAACTTATTGTCATGACTTCAGGTCTTATCATTCTGATCATTGCGGCGGTGGCCCTCGGGCTTATTTACCTGATGCTTCACCAGTTCAGGAAAACGCGCGACAAGGGGCCGGACAAGCTCATCAACAGGAACATTCCGCCGTATTCGCCGGACGATAAGGAAGCAGGCGGCGGACTGGACGAATTTCGTTGAACATGCCCTCGTCCGTCATAAAATATTTCCGCTACAACCCGCAAACGGCCGTGCTGAAGATCACGTTCGTAACGGGTAAAGTATACGAATACCTTTCCGTACCGAAAGAGATCTATGAGAACATGCGGGAGGCGTTTTCCAAAGGGCAATTCTTTAACAAAAACATCCGGGACAAGTTCACTTTCAGGATATTGGAATGAACCCTTTTCCCTTGTCGCATTAGCCCCTACACATTGTCGTGTTCACCCAGCGGCGGAATCAAAATTCAGGGGTAAAATTGTAACGTGAAAAATTTCTATCTCATTCTCGTCAATGCCATTGTGGCGGCGGTTACCAACACCTTCGTATGGTTTGCCGTTACCTTCTGGGTGTACCTCGAAACAAGATCGGTGCTGGTGACTTCTTACATGGCCGGTATTTATATCGGCACGGTGTCGCTGTCCGGCGTTTTTCTCGGCACCATCGTGGACCGCTACCGGAAAAAAACGGCGATGCTGTTTTCGAGCGTGCTGACGCTGGTGATGTTCGTGCTCGCAGGCATCGTATATGTAAGCACGCCGCCGGAAACCTTTAAAGACCCGTACAGCTTCCGGCTCTGGCTTTTTATCGTGCTATGCCTGTTTGGCGTGCTGGCGGGCAATATCCGCAACATCGCGTTACCTACCATGGTCACGTTCATGGTGGAGGAAGGCTCGCGCGACAAGGCCAACGGGCTGATCGGCAGCGCCAACGGCACGGCGTTCATGCTGGCTTCTATCCCCAGCGGTTTTGTGATCAGCTTTATGGGTGTGTTCTGGATGCTGGTATTCGGTATCGGGTTGACGGTGGTGGCTATTGCGCACCTGCTTACTATCAGAACGGAGGAAACGCAGATCGTGCACGCGGAAGGCGCCCGGCCGAAGGTCGACATCCGCGGTACGATCGCTGTCGTGAAAAAGATACCCGGTCTTTTCGGGCTGATATTCTTCAACACGTTCAATAACTTTCTCGGCGGCGTGTTCATGGCGCTGATGGACGCGTACGGGCTTTCGCTGGTATCCGCCCACGCATGGGGCATGTTGTGGGCCGCGCTGAGCACCGGGTTTATCATCGGCGGTCTTGCCGTATCGAAGACGGGCTTGGGCAAAAGCCCGATACGCCTGCTGTTTATGGCGAACGTCGTGATGTGGGCGATCTGCATATTTTTTACCATACAGGCCTCGATCGTTTTGTTATCCGTGGGGATGTTCATTTTCCTTTGTCTTATTCCCGTGGTGGAAGCGGCGGAGCAAACGGTGATACAGAAAGTGATCCCGCCGGACAGGCAGGGCCGGGTGTTCGGCTTCGCGCAAAGCATCGAGCAGGCAGCTTCCCCGCTTACGGCTTTTATGATCGGGCCGATCGCGCAATATATTTTTATCCCGTTCATGACCACCGGCAAAGGCGTAGACCTGTTGGGCTGGTGGTTCGGCACGGGCATGGACCGCGGCATCGCGCTGCTGTTCACCGTTACGGGCATCATCGGTCTTATCGTTACGCTGGCGGCCATGCGCACGCGGGCGTATGCGAGGCTCGTGCGGATATAACATGATTGTTTAACGAAAAAATATGTTT
>JBQCFV010000593.1:0-2244 GCA_051958695.1 Chitinophaga sp.
TGGCCGGGGTGAACAGCGTAAAGGAAGCCAGGCAGCTGATAGATGAAATGCAGCCGGACCTGGTGTTTCTCGACGTGGAAATGCCGCATCAGAACGGTTTCGAGTTGCTGAAGCAGTACGACAAGCTCACGTTCGACGTTATTTTTACGACCGCTTACGAACAATACGCGCTCAAGGCGATCAAATTCAACGCGCTGGACTACCTGCTCAAACCTTTTAGTGTGCAGGAGCTGCAGGAAGCGCTCCGCAAGTTCCACGAAAGGCGTTCGCAAAAACCGGACACGGCGATTGCGCCGCTGGAAGTGTTTTTACAGAACATGAAAACTTTGCAGCAGACGAACAAAAAGATCGCGCTGCCGACGATCAACGGCCTGGTGTTCATGCCCGTGCAGAACATCGTGCGCTGCGAGTCTACGGGCAATTACACGAAAATATTCTTTACCGATAAAAAGCAGCTGTTGGTGTCCAAGCCCCTGAAGGAATTTGAGGAACTGCTCACGGAAGTGGATTTTTTCCGGGTGCATAACTCTCATCTTATCAACCTCCAGCAAATGGAATCATACCTGCAGGGCGAGGGGGGCTTTGCGCTGATGAGCGACGGCACGCAGGTGGAAGTGTCACGCCGGCGTAAGGCGGAATTTCTGAAAAAGGCGATGCATTTCTGACCGCGGTGCCACCGCATCCGATTTTATGCTCATTCTTGCCAGTTATCGGCTATACGATACCGGATATTAAATACCGGTTGCGGAGTGTAAAAGGGCGTATTACTTTTGTATCACACAAAAAGAAAGTCGATTGTTTGTTAAAAAGAATAAGAATTTTCTCTGCATTACTAGCGTTTGATTAGCCCCAAAGGAAAAAGGCACCTTCTGGTGTCTTTTTTGTTTTTACGCGTTCCCGCTTCGCTGGCATAATTGGCAAGACGAAATACTAGCCGGCAAAGCATTCCCGCTTCGCTGGCACAATTAAAAAAGACGAAATACTAGCCAGCAAAATCCGCCGCCGCTTCTTCCACCTTTTCTTCCAGCCCGTAAAAAGACAGGAGTTTCCGTATCACGCCTTCCACGATGGCATCGGGGCAGCTGGCGCCGCTGGTGAGCAGCAGGGTGACGGGCGTTTTGTGCGGCAGGAAGCGGAAGCTATGCAGCTCCTGGTGGTGATGAAAATCGAAATGCAGCAGCTCGTCGCGGGAGAGCAGCTTTTCTTCGCCGGATATAAAATAAGTGGGAAGTTTTTCTTCGCATAGCTCCACGAGGTGCGAGGTGTTGGAGCTGTTGTAGCCGCCTACCACGATGGCGAGGTCCGCTTCGGCTTCCAGCATGCCGGTCACGGCCGTCTGGTTGTCGTTCGTGGCGTAGCAAAGCGTATCGCGCGTATCGGCGAACCTTTCGGAGATACGGTCTTCCGCCAGCCCGTATTTCCGCTGGATGGCCTGCTTTACGTAATCCGCGATGGCCTGCGTTTCGGAAGCGAGCATGGTGGTCTGGTTCACCACGCCCACACGCTCCAGGTGGCGGTGTACGTCGAAGCCTTCGGAATATTGCCCTTTAAATTCTTCATAAAAACCTTCCGCGGGCGCTTCGCCGAGAATGTAGGCGGCGAGGCGGTGCGTCTGCTCCATGTCCTTCACCACCACGGTAGGCGTATGCGAGCGGCTATGCGAAAAGGTGGCGCGGGTTTCTTCGTGCTTAGGCTTGCCGTGCACGATCACCGTATAATCTTTCGCGCCGATCTGCTCCGCTTTGTTCCATACCCTTTCCACGAAAGGGCAGGTGGTGTTGTACTGCAAAGGCGTGATGCCCTGCGCTTCCAGCCGCGACGCGATCTCGAGCGTGGTGCCAAAGGCCGGGATGATCACGATATCGTCGGGCCGGAGCTCTTCCCAGGGAATGAGCTGTTTGCCGGAAGTGTCCATCAGGAAACGTACGCCGCGGGCCAGCAGGTCGTTGTTCACCTGCGGGTTGTGGATCATTTCGCTGAGCAGGAAGATGCGTTTGCCTTCATTTTCTTCCACCGTTTTAAAAGCGATCTCGATCGCGTTCTCCACGCCGTAGCAAAAGCCGAAGTGCCTTGCCAGCAGGATGCGGACAGGGCCGAAATCGAGCAGGGTGGGGCTGAAGTCTTTCTTCATACGGTCCTGCTGCTTCCTTTTCTGTTTGATGGCGGAGATCAGCGGGCTGCGGTATATGACGGGTACGTTGAATGTTTTCATGTTTCGTGCTGGGGCTATGCCCAATAGTGCAA
>JBQCFV010000594.1:0-7649 GCA_051958695.1 Chitinophaga sp.
TCAGCTCGGCGCCGGGCTTGCAGCCGGGAATGGTAAGGTCGGTCACGAGCAGGAAAGGGTACGCCGCATCGGGCGCGGCGGCTTTCAGCGCGGCGTCGGCCTCGTACCGGGGAGCCTGCTGGCCAAATACGGGCAGGGCGAGCAAAAGAACGGGTAAATACCGGAGAGCGGACAATTTCATAACACAAGGTTTCTTGGTGTAAAATAACATTTCTGCGGGTATTTCATTAACTTGTAAGAAACCCGCCGCATATGCTTCCCGGAAAAGAATCCTTTGGACAATACTCGCTTTTCCTGCAAAGGGAGGTCGCTTTCGATATCTATCTTCCCGCAGACACCAAAGAAACGCCGCACCTGCTGCTGATGAACGACGGGCAGGACCTGGAGCAGCTGGGTTTTCCCGCCATGCTCGGAAAGCTGCACCGCAGCACGCATCCTTCCCTTTGGGTGGTGGCCGTGCACGCCGGTCCGCAGCGCATGCAGGAGTATGGCACCGCGCAGCATATCGATTACCAGGGCAGGGGGAGCAAAGCCGCGCTGTACACGCGGTTTATCCTGAAGGAATTGCTCCCTTTCATCGAAAACCGTTACCACCGCAGCTTTCCCGACAAAACGTTCGCCGGTTTTTCCATGGGCGGCCTTTCCGCGCTGGACATCGTGTGGAACCATCCCGCGCAGTTCCATAAAGCGGGCGTATTCTCCGGTTCGCTCTGGTGGCGCAGCTCCGCCGATCCCGCGCAGCGCATCATGCACCGGCAGATACGCGAGGGGCGTTTCAACCCCGATCTCCGTTTCTTTTTTGAAGCCGGCACGCAGGACGAAGAATCCGACCGCAACGTAAACGGCGTGGTGGACGCGGTGGACGATACAGAGGAACTGGTACATCTTCTCGAAGAAAAAGGGTATGAAAAAGGCCGGCACATCCGTTATGAGCTGGTCCAGGGCGGCCGGCATGATATGGCAACCTGGGCTGGCGTAATGCCCGGATTCCTGGAATGGGTGGTGAAAGATTGAAAAATATTCCCTTTTGCGAAAAAGAATTTCCCGAATGTTAAAACTAACCGGCCAGGTTAATGCCAACTTTGCGGAAATTTTTTACGAACGATGAAGAAACTTGTACAAATCCTGTTCCTCCTGCTGCCATTCGCGGCCTTTGCGGCAAACGGGGAGAACGAACCGGAATACGGATCAGCGAAAGGCACGGTATTGACAAACGAAGGGCGGCCGGCAGTGGCGGTGACTGTAGTGCTGAAAGGCGCAGGCAAACATGCCATCACCAGCGAAGAAGGAAAATTTTTTATCAGCCGCGTGCCCGCCGGCCAATACCAGCTGGAAGTATCGCTGATCGGCTACGAAACGCTGCAGCAAGGCGTAACCATCATAAAAGGGCAAACCGCCTCGGTGGACCTGCGCTTACAGGTATCCGCCACCCAGCTAAAGGAATTTACCATCACCGGCGGCGTTTCCAATAAATTCGTGACCAAGGAAAGCGAGCAGATCGCGCGCCTGCCCATCAAAAACCTCGAAAACCCGCAGGTGTACCACACCGTAGGGCAGATCGTGATGAAGGAGCAGGTGGTGATCGAACGTACCGACATTTACCGCAACATCTCCGGCGCCGTGCCGAACTTTTCCGCCGGCGGCTCGCAGGGCCTCAGCATGCGCGGTTTCGCAGGCACCATCGGCATGCGCAACGGCATGGCCACCAGCGCCATCGTACCGCTGAACCCCGTGATACTCGAACGCGTGGAAGCGATCAAAGGCCCTTCCGGCACTTTGTTCGGCAGCAACCGCAACACTTCCTTCGGCGGCGTGTTCAACTACGTTACCAAAAAACCGTACGAAGACTTTGGCGGCGAAGTGACCTTCACCGGCGGCAGCTTCGAATTTGCCAGGGTCACCGCGGACGTGAACCTGCCCGTTAACAAGGAAGAAACGATGCTCTTCCGCCTCAACACTGCTTTCCAGTCCGAAGGCTCTTTCCAGGACCAGGGCTACAATAAGAACTACACCATCGCCCCGGCCTTCACCTACATCATCAACGACCGCGCAAAGCTGACGGTGGACGCGGAAATGACGCGGGGCAACTATACCACCACCTCCATCGCTTTCAACGCCGCGGCGCTGCAGTCCAAAATGACGACCCGCAACCTGAAAGACCTGCACCTGCCTTACAAACAGTCGCTGATCAACAACGGCGTGGACGTGGCGAACGGCATCAACAACCTCCAGCTGCAATTCCAGTACAAGTTTTCCGACAAATGGAGATCGGAAACCAACTATCTCTATTCCGAAGGTTTTTATAAATCCCTGCTCTGGACCACGCTCAACTTCATCGCGGAAGATTCCGTGGTGCGCGGCATGCGCAACCAGACGCCCGAAACTTTCGGGAACATCCAGCTGCAGCAGAATTTCATCGGTGATTTCAACATCGGCTCGTTCCGCAACCGCGTAGTGATCGGCTTCGATTACAACTATAACTACAATGAGCTGTACCGCGCGATATTCAGCTACGATACGGTGGACCTTCGCAAACCCATCCCCGACATGAGCGCGCAGCGCATAGACGATCTCTCTTATGCCGCAGGCTTCAGGGGCACCGCCACCAAAACGAAAAGCTATGCCGCGTACATCTCCGACGTGTTCAACATCACGCCCACGCTGATGGCCATGCTGAGCCTTCGCGGAGAACATTTCACTACAGACGGCACCTACACGCTTTCCACGGGCAAATACACCGGCGCTTACGATCAGAATGCGCTGTCGCCCAAGCTGGGACTGGTATACCAGGTGGTGAAAGACAAAATTTCCTTATTCGCCAACTACATGAACGGCTACGCGAACTTCGCGCCCGCCACGCAGTCCGACGGCACCATACTAACGCTGAAGCCTCAGTACGCCAACCAGTGGGAAGGCGGCGTGAAATTCGACGTGTTCAACAAAAAGCTGAACGCCACGCTGAATTATTATAACATCGACGTGACCAATTCCATCCGCAACGAAACAAGAGATAACAAACCATTCACCGTGCAGGACGGAACGCAGCTCAGCCGCGGCTTTGAGGCGGAAGTGATCGCCAACCCCGTGTCCGGCCTGAACCTCGTGGCCGGTTATGCCTATAACGAGAACACCTACACGAAATCATCCACCGTGCAGGAAGGCAAACGCGTAACGGCAAGCCCCACCAACGTGGCGAACCTCTGGGTGAGCTACTTTATCACCAGCGGCAAGGTAAAAGGCATCGGCTTTGGCATCGGCGGCAATTACGTGTCCGATTCCTGGTTCGATGTGGCCAACCTGATGGTGCTGCCCGGTTATACTTTGCTGAACGCGGCCCTGTATTACGATCAGCCGAAATTCCGCATTTCGCTGAAAGGCAACAACCTGCTGAACGAAGAATACTGGAACTCTACGGGCACGCCGCAAAAAACGCTCAACGTTCTGGCGAGCGTTGCGGTGAAGTTCTAGGGCTTTCGCGAACGGGAAGTTTTTCCTTGCAAGCGTTGTGGGAAGTTCCAAAGCTTCCACGAACAGGAAGTCTTCCCGGGCGCGGGCGTCGCGGTAAAATTCCAGGGCTTCCGCGAACGGGAAAACTTCTCCGAAAGACGCCCGGCTTTCCGGCCAGGCGTTACCAAAAAATGGCTGTACCGGTCATCGCCGGTACAGCCTTTTTTTTATGGAATAAAATGCACGGTCAGAAACTATACCGTACGCCCAGCTGGCCGCGCCAGCGGGAGGTAAAGTTGTTGGTATAATAAGGCGTCATTTTGCCGTCCGTGTCGTTGAGGCGGGTTTTGTCGTACTGGAACACCGGGCCGCCGCTGTTGCTCCTGAACGTGATCGGCGTGGCCACGTTGTTGGAGATATAGTAGGAACGGCCCCATTTTTTGTTCAGCAGGTTGCCCACGTTCATGATGTCGAACGTGATGTCGATCTTATGTGCCTTGATGATCGGGATGGTCTGCACCAGCTTGAAGTCGAACGTATGCTCGAAAGGCGTTCTTACCGCGTATTTGCCGGCGCGCTGGCCGCGGTGCGCGCTCAGGTATTTATCGTTGGAGATCAGCTCTTCCAGGTCCATACGCTGTTCGGCCTCCGTGCGGTTGGTGATCGGGTCGAAACGCATGGTGGTCACTTCTTCCGCGGTGGGGATGTAGATCAGGTCGTTGTTGCCGCTGCTTTGCGTATCGTCGCCGGTGGGATCGGTACGGTTGAAATACACCCAGGTGTAGGGCGTGCCGGACTGGCCGTTGTAGAACAGGCCGAGGGTAGTGGCCCACTGTTTCTGGCTGCCGTAACGGAACGCTTTGGTAACGGCGGCGAATACACGATGGCCCATGCGGAATTTGGAATAGCCGAGATCAAGGTCGTTCAGACCGTTTATATTGGGAGAGTAGCGCCAGTTGGAGTTCGCGGTGGACGAGGTGCCGTCGTTCACGGACTTGGACTCGCCGAAAGTGTAGCCCACTTTGGCGAAGAGGCCGTTGGAAGTGGTTTTGGTGAACTCCGCGGAAATGTTGTAAGTATAACCTTTGTTGGTATTGTCCAGCAGCAGCACCTGGTCGAAGGTGGTGCCGGGCATTTTTTGCCAGGTAGGCCGTGTGTCGTTCCCGCCGAGCGTAATGGAATTACCGGTCTTTTCCACGGAGAGGTTCGTCCAGATCACGTTATTGATGGTCCTGGAATAATTCAGCTCGAGGGTACCTACTACGCCCCAGGGCAGCTGCTGGTCCAGGGCGAGGTTCGTTTTGAAGATCTGCGGGAATTTGAAGTCCCGGGCCGTCAGGTTGACGGCGGAAGAACGGGGCGATACCGGGATGCCCATGGCCTGCAGGTTCTTTGCACTGTACTGGCCGAAGAACGGGTCGTTTTTATCGAACCGCATAAGGAAGTCCTCGGGCCGGGCGGCGTTGTTCAGGCTGAGCGAAGTATACAGGTTGCCGGTGTTGTTGTACTGATTGGAGATCCATACGAACGGTACGCGGCTGGTAAAGATGCCTACGCCACCGCGGATCTGCGTTTTCCCGTTGTTCATCACGTCCCAGTTAAAGCCTACGCGCGGCGCCCAGAGCAGCTTCGATTTGGGCAGCACGTCCGTGGAGTAGCCGGGGTATTCTTTCGCGAGCGTTTCGTTGTAGGAAGGTTTGGTGGGAAAGATCGGCATGTCCACCCTCAGTCCGTAGGTAAGGCGGAAATTGTCGGCCACATCCCATTCGTCCTGCGCGTACAATCCCAGCTGCGCGGCTTTGAACGTTACGCCGTTGCGGGAAAGCGTGTCGTTGGTGGTGTAAACGATCTGGTACTGCGAGGGTTTGCCGTCGTTCAGGAAATCGTCCAGCGAGCCGAAGGTATATGCCCCGAAAGCGCCCTGCATGAAGTCGTTCTTCATGTTGTAGATGTCGTTGCTGGTACCGATGGTGATCGTATGCTCGCCCCTGTAAAGGGTCAGGTTGTCGGTGATGGTGATGATGTTCTGTTTGAGCGCGTTCACCTGGGAGCTGTATTCGCTGCCCACGTTGAAAGTGGCGCCAGGATCGTTGATGCGTACGTTGGTGAACGGTTCGCCGTTGTATTTGCGGTTGTCCCTTACCAGGTTGAGACCAAGGCGCAGCTCGTTGCTGAGCCGGTTGGAGAAGATGGAGTTCAGCTCCAGCGTGGTGGAATTTGTTTTGGAAGGGAAGGTGTAATAACTGTTATAAAAATATGCGACATCCCTTGAACGGCTGGTGCCGCCCAGGTTGGAGGCTTCGCTGTAGCTATGGCGGAGCGTGAGCTTGTGTACGCTGCTGATGTTCCAGTCGATGCGCCCGAGGATGTTGGTATTTTTAAATTCTTTTTCCTGCGCGGTGTAGCCGCCGAGGTCCACGCCCCAGGTGTTTTGCACTTTGTCGGCGATGGCTTTCAGCTGGTCTTCGGTAAAGTTGGTGGAGCCGGTGCCGGGGTCCGCGGGGTTGAAGTCGATGGGAGAGGTGCGTTTCACCTGTTCGGCATTCAGGTAAAAGAAGAGTTTGTTTTTAATGATGGGCCCGCCGATGCCGATGCCGTACGTATTGCTGTTGAACTCGCCGTATTTCAGCCGGGCCTCGTTGGGGCTTTTGCCTACGAAATCCCGGTTCTGGTAAAGAAAATAGGCCGCGCCGTGAAAGTCGTTGGTGCCGCTTTTGGTAATGGCGTTGATGCCGCCGCCCGCAAAGCCGCTTTGTTTTACGTCGTAAGGGTTTAGCACGATCTGTATCTGGTCGATGGCTTCGATGGAAATGGGATTGCCGCTGGCCTGGCCGCCATTGGTGCCGGAAGCGGCAAGACCGAACACGTCGTTGGCCATGGCGCCGTCTACGGCGAACTGGTTGTAGCGGTTATTCTGGCCGCCGAAGGAAATGCCGAGCGGCGAACCGTCGGAGCCGTTGGTCATGGAAGTGGCCTGGGCGCTCAGGCGCGCAAAGTCCTGCACGCTGCGGGTAACCGTGGGCAGATTCTCTATCTGCGTGCGGGAAATATTTACCGCGGTGCCGCTGTTGTTGGGGTTGATAATGCCCCCGCGCTGCGCGGAAACGGTCACTTCGTGCAATTGCTGCGAGCCGCTTTCGAGGGTAGCGTCCAGCTTGTAAAATACGCCGAGCTTAAGATGAATATCGTTAAAAGTTTGCGGCGCGTAACCGATAAAAGTGACCTCTATGCGGTAGGGCCCGCCGGCTCTCATATTGGGGATGGTATAACGGCCGTCAGGCTGCGTGGTGGTGCCGTAAATGGTTCCGGAGGGGAGGTGAATGGCCTTTACCGTAGCGCCGGGAAGACCTTGTGAATCGTCTTTGATAGTGCCGTTAAGACCGCTTGTGGTTACCTGGGCGGAGGCCACGGCAAAGCCCGGCATGCATAGGCATGTAGCAAGTAAATTTTTCAATCCCATAACAAACTGTTTGATGATGCTGCAAAGATGACGAAATAAGCCATCCGAACTTTAACTTGAAATTAACAAATTGTTACATGTTAGCCGTTTCGCGGCTAAAAGCGGCCAGATTTTGATTTCCTACCTGTAATAACTGATTTTAAGAAAGAATTGTTCAGCTATCGCGCTCAAATTTTCAATAAATCGAATCGTATTATATATAATATATGGACGGCCGCGGCCCGCCGGGAAAGGTGTCAGCCGGTAGTGTTTTCCCCAAACCTCAACTTTATATCCTAACTTTGCGCCATCTTTTATACTAACCGAGGAAACATATTATGCTGGATACTATCGAATCCGCCATTGAGGATATAAAACAGGGGAAACTGGTGATCGTAGTGGATGATGAAGACCGCGAAAACGAGGGGGATTTTATCACGGCTGCCCGGAACGTTACTCCGGAGATCATTAATTTCATGAGCCTTTACGGCAGGGGCCTCATTTGCGCCCCGCTCGTGGAAGAGCGCTGCGAGGAGCTGGGGCTCGAAATGATGGTGCGCGACAATACGGCGCTGCATCAAACGCCTTTCACCGTGTCGGTGGACCTGCTGGGCCACGGCTGCACCACGGGCATTTCCGCCCACGACCGCGCCAAAACCGTGCAGGCGCTCATCGATCCTGAAGTACGCCCCGAAGAGCTGGGCAAACCCGGCCACATCTTCCCGCTGAAAGCCAAAAAAGGCGGCGTGCTCCGCCGCGCCGG
>JBQCFV010000595.1:0-4645 GCA_051958695.1 Chitinophaga sp.
AACGGATGATGTTGTCGAAATTGCTCAGGAAATATAACAGGCCGATCACCAGCGCGGCAAACACGGTAAGCGCCACTTCCTGCACCTGCGTTTTGCTGTTCACCCTTTTGAAAATGCCCGGCAGCACGCCGTCTTCCGCCATTGCGTAGTACATTCTCGGGTTCGACATCAGGTTTACGTTCGCATACCCCAGCACGGACAAAAATAACAGCACGCTGGTGATCCTGAAACCGTATTCGCCAAAGAACGCGCCCGCCATCCGCGCGGCCAGCGCGTCGGTGGATTTCAGCTGCTCGAAGCCGATCACTTTCACATAGGCATAATTCACGGTAACATATAACAGGAGGATGATGAGCACGCCCAGGAGGATCGCTTTCGGCATGTTCTTCGCCGGCTCCCTGACGTCGCTGCCGAAGTTGATGGTTTGCTGGTAACCGCCGTAAGTAAAAAAGACCGGTACCAGCGCCGCGCCGAAAATATACGCCCAGCCGTTGGAAGCCGCGACCGGCACCGTTGCGGAAGGCGGGGCCACGTTGTTGCTGAAAGCGGCGAGGCACAATAACAGCACCAGCGTGATCTTGAACACCGTAAGCACGTTCTGCCAGCTGGCGCTCATGCGGATGCCTGTAAGGTTGATAAGATAAAGCACGGCCACGGCCGTGATGGCGATGGTCTTGCGGCCGCCTTCGTGGCGGAAGGTTTCGGGCAGCAGCACGGGGCCGATATATTCCGCGCCCACGATGCATACGGCGGCGTTGGACGCTGCGTTGGATATCAGCAGGGTCCAGTTGATCATAAAAGAATAAGCGGGGTGAAAACCGTAAGACAGCACTTTATAAAAACCGCCGGCTACGGGGTAGCGGCTGCCGATCTCCGCGTAGGTAAGCGCGCCGCAAAGCGTAACCAGTCCACCTAATACCCAAACCATGTAAAACAGGGACGGCGTGCCGGTTTCGCGGGCCACGCTGATAGGGGTCCTGAAAATGCCCATGCCGATCACCAGTCCCACAACGATCATGGTAAGGTCGAAGCGGCCCAGCTTTGGTTGAATGCTCATGCTTTACAAGATAACCGATTATTTACATAAAATATCCGTAGGTTTGCCCCCGGTAAACGGTTGCCCCTGATCGTGATCGGGCATTAATAGGGAATCCGGTGAAAATCCGGAGCTATCCCCGTAGCTGTAAACCCGCCGCCTGCCTCCCCGGCAGCGCGATGTTTTCCGGAATCCTCCAGCCACTGTTCCGCCATGCGGAGCGGGAAGGTACCACCGGGAAGCGGGCAAGCCAGAAGACCTGCCGTATATCTTCCATTCCCTGCTTCGGGTGAAAGCAGAGAGCATGTTGCACTTATTCAACCTAAAACGTACATGAAAAAGAAAAGCTCAATGCTTACTTTCGGCGTGCTGGCTATATGCTATGCGGCCTCCGCGCAGGACAGCGCGCAAGTTTCCCAATTGAACACCTTTGTGGTGACCGCCACCAAATTTGCAAAAAAACAAAGCGAGACCGGCAAAGTGCTGACCGTTATCACGAGCGAACAACTTGCAAAAAACGCCGGCCGCACCGTAGCGGACGTGTTGAACGAACAGGCCGGCATCGTCGTGAACGGCGCAGGCTCCAACCCCGGCAAAAACCGCGAGCTTTATTTCCGCGGCGCCACCAGCCAGTACACTTCCATCCTGATGGACGGCATACCGATGGCGGACGCTACCGGTCTTACCGGCAGCGCCATCGACCTGCGGCTGCTTCCCGTTGACCAGGTGGAGCGCATCGAGATACTGCGCGGCACGCAAAGCACCATGTATGGCGCAGATGCGATCGCCGGCGTGATAAACGTGATCACCAAAAAAGGGAACGGCAAACCCGTCAACGCATACGGCGACCTCGTGTGGGGCAGCAACCGCAGCCTGAAAGGCTCGCTGGGCCTGCGCGGGCAGCAGGAGAACGTAGATTATAACGTCAGCTTCACCCATTTCGAAACCGACGGTATCTCAGAAGCCGCGCCCGCCGATACCATCCACGATCCCAACTTCGACCGCGACGGCATCAAACAGAACGCCTTTATGGCCAACGTGGGCATACAGGCTACGGAGCAGCTGAAGCTGCGCCCCTTCCTGTTTTACAGCGATTACAAAAGCCGCTACGACGGCGGGCCTTTTGTGGACGCGCTCGTCAATAATAACCAGTCCCAGCTGATCCATACCGGCATCCGCGGAGAGTACGACCTCAACGGCAAAGGCCAGGTGCATGGCAACTTCGCCTATCAGAAGATCACCCGCCGCGACGAAAGCGCATGGGGCGTTACCGATCTCGACGGCCGCAGCTACTTTGCCGAGCTGTACGGCAACTACGATCTCACCAGCTGGCTGCAGGCCATGGTGGGCCTGGAATACCGCCAATCGCAGATGTTCGATACCACTTTCCGCGACCCTTACGGCGTGCGCGACATGAACAACACCAGTCCTTATGCGGCGCTTTTTATCAAAAACCTGCACGGGTTCAGCTTTGAGCTGGGCGGCCGCTACACCATGCATTCGCAGTACGGCAACAATTTCACCTACACCATCAACCCGTCCTATCTTATTTCGGATAAGCTGAAGATCTTCGCCAGTGTGGCCTCGGGATTCAAA
The DNA here is from genome assembly GCA_051958695.1 of Chitinophaga sp. Taxonomy (GTDB): domain Bacteria; phylum Bacteroidota; class Bacteroidia; order Chitinophagales; family Chitinophagaceae; genus Chitinophaga. Next base: position 2,633 of record JBQCFV010000595.1, read on the forward strand.
GCGCCCACGCTCACCTCGCTGTACAGCATCTGGGGCAGCCCCGACCTGAAGCCGGAACACGCCACCAGCTACGAAGCCGGCGCCCAGGCCTTCCTGCTGAACGAAAAAATAAACCTGCGCGCGGTAGCGTTCAAACGTGATATGAAAGACGTGATCGCTTTCATCCCCGCTACCAACAAATACGTGAACTTCAACCAGCAGCACGACAAAGGGCTGGAAATAGAGCTGGCACTGCAACCCGCGAAAGGGCTCAACATTAAAGCCACCTACGCTTATGTGGACGGGGAAGTGACCACGCAGGACGTTCCCGGGAAAGACACTACTTACAACAACCTTATCCGCCGTCCCAATCACACCGGCACGCTCAATGTAGGTTACCAGGTGACCAAACACCTGTTCGTAAGCACTACACTCCGCCATACCGGCACGCGCTTCGATCAGTATTACCCGCCGTTCCCCGAGCCGATGGAAGTAGTGCAGCTGGATGCCTACACCCTGCTGGACGCTTATGTGGAATACCGGTTTTCACCGAAGGCCAACCTGTTCTTCAACGCGAACAATATCACGAACAATAAAAAGTATTGGGAGATATATGGGTATTCGGTGTTAGGGTTTAATGTGGCCGCCGGGGTTTCGTTTACGTTATAGACGCTTACCTTTCGTTAATATTACTGCAAGGGCTGTCCGTTGGGCGGCCCTTGCTTTTTAACCTGCGTCATCCTGGAAAAAATAAACCACCAGCAGCAGCGCGTCTTCAGAACCGGTGTTCGCTGGCTTATGTCCGATGCGGCCGTCGAAGAAAATAGAATCGCCCGTTTCGAGGATATATTTTTCATCGTCGATGTGGTATTCGATGGCGCCTTTGATAACGTATTTGTATTCGTAGGCATCGGTTTTCGTCATGTGGCTGCGCCCGGCGCCGGCTTTCAGCTCCAGCAGCACGATGTCAGTAGGGCCGCCTTTGATGTTGCGGGTGAGCACTCGCTTATAAAGAAAGCCTTTGGCGTTTTCTTTGTCAAAGACCGGGTATTCGTCTTTTCTTTTGATGAGCACTTTTGGCGACTGCTTATGATGGTTGATGTCGTTGAAAAATTCGTTCATATCGAGGTTCAGCGCGCGGATAATGTTTACCAGCACCAGCAGCGAGGGAACGGTACGGTTATTCTCGATCTGGGAAATGAGGCCCTTGCTCACGTCCGCCCTGTCCGCCAGCTCCTGCACGGTGATGCCCTTTGCTTTCCGTTTTTCTTTGATCTTATGGCTGATCTGGATGATGATATCTTCCTGCATGGTTGGGGGCTTTGCTGAAATACCGGCCAAATTAGATATTTTAGATCATAAATCGGGCGAAAGAATACCCTACTTTTGCAAAAAATCCATCATATGTTCAGCATCGACCAGATCGTTACCGTAGGCTTTACGTTGTTTGCAGTGATAGATATTTTAGGCTCCATCCCTATTCTTCTTTCCTTAAAGGAAAAGATCGGCGAGATCAATGCCGTAAAGGCCACGCTGGCCTCTGGCGTGCTGATGGTGGTGTTCCTGCTGGTGGGGGAAGCTTTCCTGAAGCTCATGAGCGTGGACCTGCAGAGCTTTGCCGTAGCCGGCTCCATCGTGATATTCATTATCGGGCTGGAAATGATCCTTGGCATAGAGTTCTTCAAAAGCGAGGACACCAAAACCGGCAGCCTGGTACCGATCGCTTTTCCGCTGATAGCAGGGTCCGGCACGCTCACTACGATCATGTCGCTGAAGGCCGACTTCGGGGATTATAACATTCTCGCGGGCATACTGGTGAACCTGGTGATCATTTATACCGTATTGCGGAGCCTCAGCTGGATAGAGCGTATCCTGGGCAAAGCCGGGCTGATGGTGGTGCGCAAGTTTTTCGGGGTGATACTACTGGCGATCGCGGTGAGGATCTTCAAGAGCAATATCGGCACTTTATAAAATTCTTCGGAAAATTCCGAATTTACCTTAGTTTTGCGTTCCTTCGCGGAGCAGGCCTCGTAG
>JBQCFV010000596.1:0-3378 GCA_051958695.1 Chitinophaga sp.
TGGTGTAGTTCTTGTCCCTGTTCAGCCGGTATGCGTCCAGCATGCCGCCGCCGTAAGGGCTTTTGTCGGGTATCATGTAAGTGGATGAAGGGATGCTCCAGATACCGCGCGAGCTGATACCCTGACCGTTCTTGCTGTTGCCGCGGCTGCGGTCGGTGCGGCCGAGGTAAGTCTGCATCACGATGGTGGTCTTTTTATTGGGCAGCAGGCGGCCGGTGAAGTTGGCGGTGTAGCGTTTGAAGCCGGTGTTGATCAGGATGCCGTCCTCGCTGTAATAGCCGCCGCCGATGCGGTAGTTGCCCATGTCGTTGCCGGCGGAGATGCTTGCGTCGTAGTTCTGGATCCTGCCGGTGCGGAAGTACATGCTCTGCCAGTCGGTGGAGTTGTTGAAGAACGGGTTGAGGGAATCCGTCATCTGGATGGGCATGCCGCTCATCAGTGCGTCATAAGGCGCAAAACGCTGCCAGATGTCCACTTTTGCTTCGCGTTCCGCTTTACCCCCGAGGATGGGGAACAGGGAAGGCGCGAAGTTGATGCCGTTGTACGCGCGCAGGTCGATCTTTGGCTTGCCGGTTTTGGCGGTCTTCGTTTTGATGATGATAACGCCGTTGGCGCCGCGCGAACCGTAAATGGCCGCGGCGGCCGCGTCTTTTAATACGTCGATGGACTCGATGTCGTTAGGGTTCAGCCACGAGATCGGGCTGTTGCCGGTACCCAGCGCGTTGGCCGTAAAACCTTTGGCAGACGCGCGGTCCGCCGGCACCTGGATACCGTCCACTACAAACAAGGGATCAGAGAAAATACGGTCGTCGTTGAAGTTGGACGCTACGCTGGCGTTGCCCCTGATAAATACGGGAGCGCCCACGCCGGGCATGCCGCCGTTGTTCACCACGGACAAACCGGCTACGCGGCCCTGCAGCAGGTTCACCACGCTGGCGGCCGGGATGTTCTGGATCTCCTCGGCGTCGAGGCGGGTTACGGCGGTGGTCAGCGTTTTGCGCTTTTTCTGCTCGTAACCGGTGATCACCACGTCTTTCAGCTGCTGCGCGTCCGTTTGCAGCACTACTGAATAGTCGCTCCGGGTGCCCACCTTCACGGTTTGTTTTGCATACCCCATAAAGGTGAACTCCAGCACGGGGTTCGCTCCTTTTAAGGTCAAAGAGAATTTGCCGCTCGGGTCCGACGCGGTACCGTTGGAAGTTCCGGTTTCTCGAATGGAAACGCCTGGCAGCGCTTCGCCTTTGCTGTCTTTGACAGTCCCGGAAACTTTTCTGTCCTGAGCCATGGCAACGGAATACACCATCCCCATGAGGACGACCAACAAAAAGAGTAGCTTCTTGGTCATAGATATTGAATTGATAAAAATGTAACGATGCTGTTCCTGTCCTTGATCCGTCTAGGCTGATAAATTGCGTGCGTGGTCACTGTCCATGCATGCGTTCAACAATAAGAGCATTTTTCCTGGTCAATAAATTTTGGCTGTAATTAAAATGCGGACTTTCTATCGTCCTCCCGTTCCCCGATTCTTTAAAACAATAAAGAGATTGTGTCTATCATTACAAACTGTCTGATCGAAAGGTATAACCTCTAAATTTTTGTTAAAAATCCCGTTGATAATCATGATACTCCCGAGACAAATACCGGATTCAGCCCGCCAATGCGCAGCTTTGGAAGAAAATGAGGCAATTGCTATCTGAAAATCATCCAATTACAAAGTGATATAATTTGCAATTGTGGGAACGTTCCCAAAATCGGTTAAAATATGATCAGATCAGGACAAAATATCACTAAAAAACAGCGAATTGCATGACTTTCACATGACAAATAAGCGGAAGCGGAATTTGAAGACCCATGGGAAAGCAGCAAAAAAGGAGTCTCACGGTACCGGCTAAACGACAGGATAACCGGCCGCAGCACTACCGGAAGGCTGCATGGCGGAGCGGCCGGCATTCCTTCGCCAGATTCAATTGGCAGACATTTTGCGAATGACTATTTTTGTCGGATAAATAACGGTGTTCCCTGAGAAAAATACGTAAAATATTGACCATCACCCTGCTTAGCCTGCTGGGCCTGGTACTGTTGGTCAGTATCCTCATCAATATCCCTGCCGTACAAAACCTGCTGGTGCGGGAAGTGACCGCGCGCATTTCCAAACAGCTGCAAACCCGCGTGGAGATCAAACACGTCAATTTCCGGCTCTTTAACAGCATGCGCCTCGAAGGCGCCCTTATCGAAGACCGCCACCAGGACACCATTCTGTACGCAGGCGCGTTGCAGGTGCGCATTACCGACTGGTTTTTCATACAGGACAAACCCGTGTTGAAATTCATCGGTCTCGAAGACGCAAAGATCAACCTCCTGCGGCCCCGCAACGATTCCCTCTGGAATTACCAGTTTATCGTCGATGAATTTGGCGGCAGCCCTTCCCCCCAGCCCGCTACGCAAAAAAAATCCGGCATTTCGCTCGATCTCAAAAAGGTGGACCTCCGGCGCGTAACGTTCAATATTGTGGACGGCTGGGTGGGTGAAGACATGCACGTAGCGGCCAATCGCATCTTCCTTGACGCAGAGCGGCTCGACCTGCGCGCGCACGACGTGCAGATCAACCAGCTGCTGCTCGACCGCCCGGAATTTATCATTTCCAGCTACGACGCCAGCCCGCTCCGCAAAAGACGGCCGCCGTCCGTAGCCATGCCCAAGCCTGCGGCCGATTCCCTGAAACCCGTGCCCCTGCGCTGGAACGCCGATAACTGGAAACTTGTCGTAAAAACGCTCAGCATCAAAAACGGCCTGTTCGGCGTCAACAACCTCCGCGATTCCGTGCCCAGCACGCCCGGCGTATTCGATCCCTCGCGCATCCGCTTTGGGAACATCAACCTGAGCATCACCAACAGCAGCCTTGTAAAAGACAGCATATATGCAGACCTCGCGCTCAACACCAAAGAACGCAGCGGCTTCGAGGTGAGATCGCTGAAAAGCCGTTTCAAAATGAGCCCCGTCGAAATGGAGTTCACCCGGCTCGACCTGCGCACCAACCATAGCCACATCCGCGACTACTACACCATGCAGTACGAGGACCTCAGCGACATGAACGATTACGTGAACAACGTGACCATGCGCGCCCGGTTCAAAGACACGCGGCTGGCTTCGGAAGACATCGCTTTCTTCGCCCCCCCGCTTTCCAGCTGGGATACCGAGCTGCGCATCAACGGGCGTGTAGACGGTCCCGTCAGCAACCTTTCCGGCGACAGCCTCGACATCCAGGGCGGACGCAACACCCGGCTGAAAGGCACTGCAGACATGCGCGGCCTTCCCTACATCAACGAAACGTTCATCGACTTCACGGCGAAAGAGCTGGTCACCAGCGGGCAGGACCTC